>JAOTWH010000037.1 GCA_029863035.1 Acidimicrobiia bacterium
ACAGCTCCGCCGGACCGGGCCACCATCGCCGAGGCGTGCACGATGGCGGCCATGATGTCGGCGCCCGAGAAGCCGGCCGATCTGGCCGCCAGCTGGTCGTAGTCGAGCACATCGGTGGGGACCCGGGCCAGTCCTGCCTGCAACAGCAGGCGTCTCCGGTCGACGTCGGGCGGGGGGATGGAAAGGTGGCGAGGAAGCAGAGGTGACTTGATGATCGACTGGTCCACTTGGCCAAGGGAGGTGACCCCGAGCACCGTCGCCAGTCGAGGGCGCTCGGCCACAGCGTCCAGGAACCAGCGAAGAATGGCTGCGGTCTGGTTGCGGAACATGCCCTCCTCTCCGGCAACCGATTCGAGCCGATCGAGGAAGATCACACCTGGCGTCACGGCTCCCTTTACCGCCGCCTCTAACGAGTCGAGTAACCGCTCTGGTTTGAACACCAATTCGAGTGACAGCTCCTTGACCGTGGCTCCGGCAATGCGGGCAGCCTCAGCCACCAGCTCGGATTTACCAACGCCACTCGGGCCATCGACCAAGACGCCGGCGACCCGAGGCAAACCCCAGGCGGAAGGCAGGTCGTCGGCCGAGGTCAACAAGGACAGCCATCCGGTTAGTGACTCGAGTTCGTTGTCGAGCCCGGCCAACAATGCCTCCGCTGTGGTGGGAGCGCCGGTCCTGGCTTTGGGCGCTGCCGTCTCTTCATCACTCTCGCTCGAGATCACGGTGGCGCCACCAACCAGAACTGCGCCATCTGGCTCGACCGATACGACCCTGATCTCGGTTGGCTCGGCGCGTGGAGTGTCGGTGTAGGAAGGGTCGATGACCACTGTGTCTCCTGCCGCGAGCGGAGTTCCCTGCAACGAGTGGGCAATCTGTTGGCCGGCGACGGGCAGCGACTTTCCCTCGAGTACAACGCGGCGAGCCTGGGGGAGCAAGGCCCGCTTGACGTCGACATTATCGCCTTCGGCCACGCCCGCATTTCGCATGGCAATCGGTCCGATCATGATGGCGGTTGGTTGGGGGACCTCTCCGGGCCTCACTGCGACGTGGGAGAAGCCAACCGAAACGATCCCGCCACCTGGCAGCCCCATGGCGGCGAGCAGCGTCGAATCGACTCGTGCGATGGGATCTTCCCCCGGCCTGACCGTGAAGCGCATGACCGCAAAGCTATCAGTGTTTCTTGTTTCCCCCGTAGGGGTTGAGGGCCAGCTACTAGATCGCGATCTGGTCCAGCCTTGGTACCGACCGAGCGGGCAACGCCAGCGCCCCGGTGGCCTCGATTACCTCGGCGCCGCACAACCACTTCCAGACCAACTGTGCTTCTTCTGCTTCTCCCACGGAATCTGGCACCTGGCGCATCTCGAGTTGGGGGGAGCGAACGATGGCATCGAAGGGCCGGTCGGTGGACCATCCAGCAACGAACCTTCCTCGTTCGATGAGGGCAGAATGGCCGTTGCGATCTTGTGCCCACAACGAACCTGCCCGCTGCAATGCTTGCCAAGCTCGACGCCGTTCTATGGCAGATGCCAGAGCACGATGCCGGTCGCGAACCCAACCCGCCTCCTCGAACCGCTGCGCCGCGGCGTGCTGGGTGATCTTGGTGGTCAGCGGCTGCAGCAACGTCGCCGGGTCCTCATCGATGCCGCGGATGAGAGCCTCTACCACGGGGCGATAGTCCTCCGGATACACGTCTCCGGCGCACGGGCACACCGCCACCTCCAGTTGCGCAAAGGTGCATGTTCCTTTCTTGGAGCCGGGCTTACCGGTGCAGCGCCTGATGGGAACCGCATCCCAGATGGCGGCGACCACACGATCTGCGGTCGCCTTGCTGCGGAAAGGTCCTAGCCGCAATGAGTCGTCCGATGGTCGGCTGCGTACTACGGACAGCCGAGGGAACTCTTCATCGGTCAGCTTCACCCAGTGAGACGACTTGGGTGGTTTGGATCGCCGGTTGTAACGGGGGCGGTTGGCTGCGATCAGCCTCAGCTCTGTCACCTCGGCCTCCAGCTCAGTTTCGCAAACCCGGTGTTCGATTCGATGAAGTTCTCGCAGCAGATCGGTGATCGTTCGACGCTTGTCCCCGTAGAAGTAGGCCCGCACCCGGGTGCGCAGGTTCTTCGCCTTGCCGATGTAGATGACGTTGTCGTGACGGTCGCGGAACAAGTACACACCGGGGGCGCGGGGAAGCTCGTCGGTGAGCGAGAGCTTGTTGTAGTGCCGAGAGCCCTTGGCGGTCGGTAGCTCCATCAAGTCTTCCAAGTGGGTGACGCCAATCGAGCCCGCCCGCTCTAGCAGCGACCAGAGGACGTGAGCTGTCGCCTTGGCGTCCTCCAAGGCGCGATGGTTGGGCGTGGTTGGCGAGCGGAAGTAGGCGGCAAGCGTTCCCAGCTTGAGGTTGCGCACCTCATTGTGAACCAGCCGCCGGGCCAGCGCAGCGGTGTCAACACTGCGGTGGGGCAAGCGTCCGTAACCGAGCTGGCGGCCTGCCGCGTTGAGGAATGAGAGGTCGTATCGCACGTTGTGGCCGACTACAACAGCATCGCCCAGGAACTCGAGGAAGGCCGGATAGGCCTCCTCCAAATGTGGAGCCTCGGTGACCATCGCCTGGGTGATGCCGGTGAGAACGGTTATGAACGGAGGAATGGAGATCCCCGGGTTGACCATGGTCTGGAAGGTGCCAAGCAATTCGCCACCCTGGTACTTGACCGCACCGATCTCGGTAATGCCACAGTCGGCGGCCAGCCCGCCGGTGGTCTCCAGGTCGACGACACAGAACGGCACCTCATGAAGAGATGCTCCGAGGTCGTCGAAGCTGCGCTGCACACCGAGGGACACGCCACCAGCCCTGGTTCGGGGAGATCAGGGTAGTCGAACATATGTTCGGCTCCATGTCTTTGCTTGGCGGTGCGGCAGGGCCCTCTCGGCGATCGTTTGGCGCCGTTCGCCAAGCGCGCTGCCGCCTGGGCTAGATCCAAGTCGTGGCTCGGGCGATGCCCTCTCCAAGGCCCCTTCCTTCCGCGCCGAAAGCTCCGGACGCGGCAAGTGACGATGTCCCCTGGTTGGCGACACCGGGTATTCATATGTTGACCCAAGAGCCAACGGGAGGTGGCTGAATGATCAATGCTGGTACGCACGGCGCTGTGACGTGGGTGGATCTGTCAACGCCCGACGCTCCTGCAGCCGTGGAGTTCTATCGCGTGCTCCTTGGTTGGAGTGATGTCGAAGAATCGGATACGCCGATGGGGAGGTATTACATCGGCAAGGCAAAGGAGCGGCGAGTAGGCGGCTTGATGGGACAAGGTCCTGAGCTGGCTGGAACGCCGGCGATGTGGACGACATTCGTTTATGTCGATGACATCGACGAAACGGTCGGCAAGGTGGTCGATGCCGGTGGTGCGGTTCTTCAAGAGCCGTTCGAGGTTCCAGGCGATGCCCGGGTGGCGGTGATCGCTGATCCAACGGGCGCGATGCTGGGGCTCTTTGCCGGGCCCGAGATCGAGGGCGAGTACTTCTCACGTGATGTCGGCGGAGTGAATTGGGTCGAGCTGCTGACCCGCGATCCGTCGGCAGCCGAGGGCTTCTATGCCGATCTGTTCGGCTGGAAGACTGAAACCGAACAAATGGAGGGCACGGCTTACACCACGTTCAAACTGGACGGCGAGATGGTGGCGGGCATGATGATGATGCCCGACGCGGTACCTGCCGCTGCACCTTCCCACTGGGGCGCCTATTTCACAGTCGCCGACTGTGAAGCGGCCGAGAAGAAGACCCTGGAGCTGGGTGGGCAGGTGCTTCGTGGCACCATGGCAATGGACATGGGTAAGTTCGCGGTTCTGGCCGACCCTCAAGGCGCAACCTTCAACATCATGGAGTACGCCGGGTAGTCGCCGGTAACCAGAGCAGCTGCGTGGCCATGGCGCGCCACCGAGACAGCCTCACCAGCGGCAGTGGGTCGGTTCGCTGATGCCGGGCACATATCTTGTTGTCCATGACCAAGCTCTTCATTCTCATGGCGGCGATGCTGGTTCTTGTCGCAGCGGCATGCAGCTCGGATTCAGCAACGACAGGCACAAGCGCGTTACCGACAACGTCACAAGCAACCACCACGGACGCAGGGACACCTGCAGACTCCACTGCTCCATCATCTTCGATGCCGGAGCCCGTGGTGGCGTCGGTCCCGCCCCCTGGGTCGTTCTCAGAAGTCGAGGCAGAGCACGAGACGGCGGTCAACGAGATCGTCGCCGCCGGTCGGTTAACGATGGACCAGTTGCTAGCCGACGACTTCGAGACGCTGTGGGAGCGGCTCGATGCCGCTACCGCTGCTTTGCTGTCGGTCGAGGACCTGAGGGCTGGCAAAGAGCGGCTCACGGCTCAGGCTTCGCTCGGTGAGGTGACGGCTGACAGAGCCATACAGCTGAGCCCGTCGCTGAGATTCTACGGCGCCCAGTTGGTGTGGGGAGAGGAGGCGCTCAGCGCAGTCGTCTCGTTGAACGGCGGCGGGGAGGTCACGGGACTGACCCTCAACCCACAGCTCCCGCTGCCTAATGACCCTTCGGCCGGATATCGCAGCGATGTTGAGTTCCGACTTCCCTTTGACGGACTGTGGTTCGTCTTCTGGGGCGGCGATCTGGAGCTGGAGAATTACCACGTGGTCGCCCAAGACCAGCGCCACGCCCTTGACCTCGTTATATGGAATGACGGCGCTACCCATGTTGGCGAGGGCACAGAGAACTCGGACTATTGGGCGTACGGCCAACCCGTGCTTTCCCCAGCCGACGGCACTGTGGTGGGTCTGGCTGACGGGCTGGTCGACAACGCTCCTCAGATTGAGAGCGACGCCGAAAACCCGCCAGGAAACCATGTTGTGATAGAGGTCGCCCCCGGCGAGTACATCCTCATTGCTCACATGCAGGCGGGCAGCTTGTCTGTTGCCGAGGGGGATTCGGTCGAACAGGGTCAGCAGATAGGACTAGTTGGTAACTCGGGCAACACATCGGAGCCGCACATTCATATCCATCTGCAGGACCAGCCGGCCTTCGACCCAGGCGCGACCGGTCTTCCGCTCGAATTCACGTCCTATCTGGCTAACGGCGAGCTCGTCGAGAGCGGTGAGCTGATCGCAGACCAATTCGTGGCGAACGGCTAGGTCTTGGCACGCTGCCTGGCCGCTTCGAACAGCATCACCCCCGCCGCCATTGCAGCATTGATGCTGTCTGCTCTTTCCGCCATGGGGATGCGGACCAGCGCAGAGGCGCCGTCCAGCCACGGCAGCGACAGACCGCTCGACTCGCTGCCCACCACGACGGCAGCTCCCGAGGCGAAGTCGACCGACCACGGCTCCACATCGCCGGCTGGTGTGGTCGAGTAGATCCCAAATCCATTGCCGGTGAGCCACTCGATAGCCGTTGTGGTATCGGTAACCGCAAGCGGCACCGCGAATACCGCACCGAGCGATGCCCGGACCACGTTGGGATTGAAGACATCGGTGGCCGGATCGGCGCAGATGACGCCCGCCGCTCCTGCCGCCAGTGCGGTTCTCATCATGGTGCCGAGGTTCCCAGGCTTCTCGATCGCCTCCAGCGTCAACAGAACGGCGTCGGGCGGCGGGTGGAAGGACCCCAGAGCGGTATCGAACTGTCGGGCTATGGCGATCACACCATCCGATCTGTCCCGATAGGAACACTTGGCGAAGGCCTTTTCGGACATGGAGGTCGAATCCAACGTGGAGAGAAAGGTGCGGGCGACCGGCGAAGCCAAGTCGTCGCATGAGAAGACCTCGATCAGCTCGATCTTGGCATCCGTGGCGCGCTCCAGCTCGCGAACGCCCTCGATGATGAAGGTCCCTGTGCGATCACGTTCGCGGCGTTTACGCAGGCTGACGATCTCTTTGACCCTGGCGTTGGTCGTGCTGGTTATGGCGTCGGCCATTGGCTACCAGCCGGATCCGCCAGAGCTGCCCCCTCCGAATCCGCCTCCACCTCCGAACCCACCGAAGCCTCCAGATCCGCCCCACGACCCACCCCACGACGAGCCGCCGGAGCTCCCTCCGCCGAATCCGCCTCCGCCACCGAAACCGCCCCACCAAGAGTTGCGTTCCTTCGACCATGAGTCGTCGCGGTAAACCGGCTCCCACCCGAAGCTGCCGCTCTGTCCGCGGGTGATGACCCAGTGATAGAAGAAGAAGGTGAAGGGATCGAAGTTGGAGAGTCCGGTTGGGATCTTCTGCCCTGTCCACGAGTCCTGCTGCCCGCTGGTTCCTTCATGCGCCAACTCGGGGGCGAAACGGTCTGCATCATCGATGCTGGAGCGAGCCAAGGCTTGGCGGGTTGCGGCGTAGGCCAAAGCGAATTCTCTGGCTCCTCGCGGATCAGAAGCACCGAACGCGGCCGCGATATCTGCGTACGAGCCCTCCAGGCCGAGTTGAGCAAGAGCCTGGCGAGCTTCCACCCAGCGGCGCATCGCCTGTGTCGGCTCAAGCGAAATGGCGAGTACGCCGGCGATTGTGCTGCGGGTCTCATCTGTGATCCCCTCCGCGGCGAGTTGGTCCACCAAGCCGTTGAATACCTCGACGCCGTCGTCGCGGCGTCGCAGCAAAGCGACCGCGATCGATACGGGAACGCCCATGCGGGTGGCTTCGCGGCGGACCGCTTTGATCTCTTGTCTATCGGTGAGGCCTGCGATGGCGTACTCGACGGCGGCATCGGGTTCGAATCCAGACGAGCGATTGCTTCGATACGCCTCAACGAACTCCTCGAGGTCGTCATCGTCGCGGTTGAGCAGCAACAGTGCAGCCACCGCTGGGATCGAAAGCCCGTCGCGCGCCAAAGCGTCGCCCGATTCCTCAAGTCGAACCCTCAGCTTCTCGTAGCTCTCCAATGCGACATCAGGATCCTCGTCTAGGTCGGCCAGGGCTGCCGCGACGGCAGGTCGGGTGGTTGAATCGGGAAGGCCCTCGTAGAGCCGTTGCAGGCGCTCGGTCTTGGCCGAAGCTGTTCCGTATGCGACGCCCAGCTCATCTACCGACTCCTGCAGTGACGCCTCGGGACGCAGCGCGGGGCTTGCGGTGAGGATCCGCTCGCCGAAGTCCGTCAGCATGGCATCTCCTACAGCGGTTGGGACCAATCGATCGAGCATCGCTTGGCCAACTCGTTGCCTGGCTGCGGCAATTCGGAAAGGTCGCAACGCTTCGACCAGGCGCTTCACCTCGATGAGGGCGACGCCGAACTTCGCTTCCTCTCGAGGTTTGAGCTCCAGGGCCTGGGCCGCGGTGGCCTGGACGGACTCCTCCAGGATCGGACGCTCGCCGCTGGTCGCCAGCTCAAGCGGCACCTCGGTTTCGGCAGCGATACGAGAGCGATCGAGCGCGTAGATCGCACCCAGGCTCCACAGGGCGGTGAGCGCCAAGGGCTGTTCCGGAGTAGCGCCGTCGGCCAATTGAACGAGAGCAGAGACCGCGTCGCGGGTGGCCACGTCTGGGGCGGTTGGCGGCGCTGGCTTGGCGAAATCGGTCGGCAGGGGCAGTTCGTGACCGGCAGGTTCGAGCCGATCTAGTTCGGCATCGACCTGCTCTGCTCGGCGATCCTTGACCTTCTTCTGTCTCCCTCGATTGGCGCTGCGTGATCCGAGCACGGCGGCACCGCCGGCCACCAGAGCTCCGATGGCCAGAAAGCCAATGAAGCCGATGCCATCGTCTTCACCTTGTGTTGGAGTACCAGGCACGATGTCGTCTGACGGCGGTGCATCGTCTTCACCCAGCGTTGGAGTACCAGGCACGATGTCGCTTGGTGGCGGGGCTTCGCCCTCGGCTTGGGCGATGGCCTGCTCCAATCCGCCGGTTATGGCGAGGATGCCACCGTCATAGTCCCCCGCTCCGAAGAACGAGGTGGCGGCTCCAGCAACGGAGGAGAGGTTCGAAAGGATCAATCCCGGGCCGGTGGTGATCTCTATCCGGCGCTGTTCCAACGCGACCAGAACCACGACGCCGTCGTTGCGCTCCGCCGAGCCCACCTGCCATGTGTTGCCAAGATCCTCGGCGAAGGTGAGCGGATCTCGGGGAGAAGTGTCGTTCACGACGACCACTGCGATCTCGTGCCCGTAACGGCCGATGACGCGATCGACCGCTTCCTCCAGGCGGGCGTCGTCGCTAATGACGCCTGCGGCGTCGGTAACCCAGCCATCGCACACGATGCCCTCGAAGACGGGGCAGGTGGCGGGTTCCTGCCCCGAAGCAGGAGCTGCCAGGGCGATCATGAGTACCAGCGGAAGGACCAACCTCATCCCGGGACGGTAGCGGCTGGCGGGGCGGTGGCTCCGAAAATAGATGAACCGGGCACAAGGCCCGGCTCATCTGTAAGAGGTTCTCCTTGTTGGGCCGTTGCCGGCCTTTCGCGGTGTTCCTCAGATCCGCAACCTTCCTTCGGTGCAAGCACCGGTTTCTTGTTGCGGACTGGCTATATCGGCGTCGCCCAGAGAATCTTGAGCTATCTGTTCAACCAACGTATTCGAGCGCGATCTTGTCTATGGCGTCTTCATCCACTTCGACTCCGAGCCCGCTGCCGGTTGGCGGGTAGAGCAGACCATTCTCAATATGTACCGGAGTCGCCAAGCGCCCAGCGGCGAACGACCGCTCGGCTGGACCGAGGTCGGTGGGCAGTTCGAAACCTGGGAGCGTGGCCAGCGCCAGGCTGTGGGCTCGACCGATGTCGGTCTCGATCATGCCTCCCAGTCGGACTCCAATACCGGCGTCCACTGCGGCGTCATGGATCGCAAGCGCAGGTCTTAGGCCCCCCAACTTGCCAGGCTTCACGACGAGCGCATCTGCCGCTTCCAAATCAATGGCGGCTTTGGCGCTGGCCAGGTCCACTATCGGCTCGTCCAGGATGATGGGGGCGTCTATCGCGCTGCGCAGCTCTGCGTGGCCGGCCAAGTCGTCTGGCGCCAGTGGCTGCTCTATGTATGCCAAGTTCAGATCGTCCAAGGCTTTGGCAGCGGTGGCATCGTCTGGGTACGCACCGTTGGCGTCGACGCCGACGGAGGCATCGGGAGCCATGTCGTGGGCCATTCCAACCGGTTGATGATCCCAACCCGGTTCAACCTTGATCTTGAAGTGCCGGTACCCGCGGTCGATGGCATCGGCCAGCTGCGCCTCGACCGCATCGGAATCGCCCGGCGAGCTCACCACTGCGCCACCTGTGACGGGCCGGCCAGTTCCTCCGAGGTGCTGCCAAAGCGGAACGCCCTTGGCTGAAGCCTCAATGTCCATCCGGGCCTGATCGAGTGCGCAGCGTGCCGTGGCCACTTGGAGCTCGGGTGATTCCCCGGAGACGAACAGTGGCAAGATTCGCTGCAGCTCTGCCCAGGCCTCGTCGATGCTCTGGGTAAAGCCGGGGATCGGAGCGCATTCGCCCCAGCCGTCGAAGTCTCCCGCCGTCAAATTCACTACGGCGATCTTGCGCAGCTTGATCTCGGTTCCCCGCGCTGCGAACACCCTCCTCATCGGTAGCTCTAGCAGCCAGGCGCGGGCCGACTCCAGCTGGGGGAGTTCCACCGTCGTCAGCGGTAGTCGGGGTTGGGGAAGTCGAAACGACAGCCGGCATCCCATTCCGAGCGTTGGTTGCCATGGGCCGGGATACCGCCGGCGTCTTTGATCATGCGGGCCAGGTGCATGACATTCCATGCCAGGAACGTGGTGTTGCGGTTGGTGAAGTCGTTCTCGGGGCCGCTCGACCCTTCGTCCAGATATGAGGGCCCGGGGCCCACTTCGCCGAGCCAGGCCGAGTCGGCCTGTGGCGGGATGACATAGCCCAGGTGCTGCAACGAATAGAGGATGTTCATTGCACAGTGCTTAGCGCCGTCTTCGTTGCCTGTGATGATGCAGCCCCCGACCTTTCCGTAGTAGGCGTACTGGCCGGCCTCGTTGAGGATGCCCGAGTTCCCGTAAAGGCGCTCGATGATCATGGTGCAAACCGAGGACTTCTCACCCAACCAGATAGGGCTGCCCAGGATCAAGATGTCGGCGGCATCGACCTTTTCGAATAATGCGGGCCAGTCATCTTCATCCCAACCATGCTCGGTCATGTCGGGATAGACACCGATGGGGATGGTGAGGTCGGCAGCCCGAACTGTTTCGACTTTGACGCCGTTCGCCTCCATGATGGCTGCGGCGATGTCCATCAATCCCTGGGTGTGAGAGAGCTCGGGGCTTCGCTTGAGCGAGCAGTTGATGAACAGCGCGCTCAGATCTGAGAAATCCCACTGACTGGTGCCGTGCACGTGCTCGTGGCGCTCTGTCATGGTTGTCATCGGTGTGGCTCCTCTGTGTTGTGGTGTGAAACTATCAGGGATCACTTATCAGGAATCAGTTGGGCAGAAATCAGATATCAGCAGAGATGCGAAAGAGCTCCGGGAGTTCCCGGAGCTCAATCGGATTACTCGCTACCTATGGGTTGTCGCGTTCTACGCACCGAAGCCGTTGTCGGCCAGCCACTTGGCTGCGATGGCGTCGGGGTCTTCCAGATCGATGCCGGCTTGGCGGTTCATCTCGGTCAGCGCTTCCGTGGTGATCTTGGCGCTTACCTCATTGATGAGCTTGGCCAGCTCGTCTCCGTATGCATCGAGGATCTCCTGACGGATCACCGGCACGATGTTCTCCGCCGGCTGGAGCCCGAGGTCGTCCTCCAACAGCACGAATCCACGGTCGGCGATGACGCCGTCGGTGGTGAACAGGAGGGCAACATCGATCTCGCCGCCGTCCAGCGCCTCGACGGTTAGCGGTCCGCCGACGTCGAGAGCCTTGAACTCGGCGAAGCTGAGACCATAGAGGTCCTGTAGCCCGAGCAAACAGCGGGGTCGCGTTGGGCACTCCGGTGGTCCCCCGAAGGCGAGGTCGCCCTCTTGGCCGGCCAGGTCGGAGGTCGTGGTCAGACTCAAAGCGTCCGCCGTGGCGGCAGTCACAACGATGCCGTTCTTGTCCTGGGCTGGCGCCGCATCGAGGACGGCAACACCCTTGGGTTCGAACGCAGCGATCAATGCGTCGCGAGTCGCCTCGGTGTCAGAGGTTGGCTCCTGTTCGAACCCAACCTCGAGAGCACTTCCGACGTATTCGGGAGCGAAGTCCACCTCGCCGCTCTCGAGGGCCGGCTTGAGGATCTCTCGGCTGCCCACCCGCAGCTGCCGCTCGACGGTGTAGCCGTTGGCCTCCATCGCCTGGGCATATACCTCAGCGAGGATCTCGCTTTCTCCAAAGTCGAACGACGAAACAACTATCTCTGGGCCTTCTTTAGGACCCGAAGCGTCATCACCCGACCCACATGCTGCCGCTACAAGAGCGAGAGCCACGAAGGTCGCCCCGATGGCGCCTTTGCGGAATATCCGCATGGGTAACTCCTTCCGTATTCGTAAGTAAGAGCGAACAAGCTCCATGTCAGAGCCAGGCGACCACGCTAGCGGTCCACCCTCTCTATCTGCACCCTCCGCTAGGTGGATGCGGGAACGGCCGTTTCTGCGGCGGCTCGGGCAACCTGTAGGCCGCGGGGCAGGATGACCCGCTCGATGAGGCTGAAGAACACCTCGGTGAGCACGGCTAATAGCGCCACCAGAAGACCCCCTGCGAAAACCATGACCTCGTCGCCTCGTGCAAAGCCATCGATGATGAATCGACCCAGTCCGCCCCAAGCGACCAGAGCGCCAAGCGTGGCGGTAGCCACCACCTGCACCGACGAGATCCTCACTGCGGCCAAGATCAAGGGGGAGGCTGCGGGCAGTTCGATCTCGCGCAAGATCTCAGGGCCCCGCATGCCCATGCCCCGGCCGGCTTCGACCAGCGCGCTGTCTACCTCGTGGACCCCGGTGTACGAGTTGGTGAACATGGGAGGGAGGGCCAGAGCGACCAGGGCAAGAAGGGTTGGCGCCCACCCCAACCCAAGGCCCATCTTGATCGTTATCGGCAACGCCAGCGCAACGATGCCGAAACTGGGCACAGCCCGTCCGATATTGACTATGGAAACGGCGGCGACCCCGCCCCGCCCGATGTGTCCCAGGGTCACCCCAGCCGGCACGGCGATGAGCCCTGCCACAGCTACCGCGGCTGCTGACAGGTAAATGTGTTCCCAGGTCCGGTTGAGGATGCCGGTCGTGCCGAGCCAGTTGTCTGCCGTGGTGAACCACGCCATCACGTCTCCCAGAAACTCCATCAGGCGTCCGCCTTGTGCCGAGCCCACGGAGTGAGCGCCTTTTCGACTCCAACCAGGACGAGGTCGATGGCAACCGCCAGCACGACCGACATCACCACCCCTACCAAGATCTCCGTGGTGAAGAAACGCTGCAAGCCGCGCAGGATGAAGCTGCCCAAACCACCAAGCGTGATCAGCGCCGTCACGGTCACCAGGCCAACCGTCGTCACGGCCGCGATCCGGAGCCCGGCGATGATGGTTGGCAGAGCGAGCGGTAGCTCGATCTCCCACAACATGCGTGCCCTGGTGTAGCCCATGCCGATGGCGGCCTCTCTTATCTCGGGCGAGATGCCATCGACCCCCGCCACGATGTTGCGGATCAGGATGAGCAGCGTGTACCCAACCAGACCGATCTCGGCCGTCAGGAAGCTAAGTCCGGTCCACGGCACCAGCAGAGCGAAGAGAGCCAGAGACGGGATCGTGTAGAGCACCCCGGAGATCCAAGTGATGGGGGCATAGGTGCGGTGCCAACGCAGTGCGATGAGCGAGAGTGCCATCGCGATGACGAAGCCAACGGCCACCGCCACGACAGTGAGCTGCACGTGTTCGACCGTTCGAGACCAGATGTCGTCGAGGTGACTCCCTACCCAGTCCCAGCGAATGAATGGCTCATCGGCGATCTGAGCCAGCATCAGTTGACGATCTTCTCTGTGATGCGGTCCAGACTGAGCATGCCCAGGTAGCGGTCTCCATCGAACACGGCCGCCGCCTTGGTGTGGCTGCTGAGCACTGCGTCCAGCGCGTCACGCAGAGAGCTATTCGGCGTAAGGGTGGTGCGGAACGGTCGAATCGGGGCATCGCCTATCCGGCCCCCGTCGAGGTCAGAGGCGGAGACCCAACCATCGATGCGATCTCTCTCTCCGACAGCGATCCAGTCGATCTCGTATCGCGCCATGACTGCTTTGGCCTCGCCCATGCCCGAGTCCGGTGCCACCACCGGGCCCCGCTCCAGGTCCACGGTCCTAATCGGGATGAGCGAAAGCCGCTTGATGCCTCGATCCTCTCCCAGGAAGTCGGCCACGAACTCGTTCGCCGGATTCCGTAACACCTCTGCCGGATCGTCGTATTGCTCGAGCTTGCCACCGATCTTGAGGATGGCGACGAGGTCGCCCACCTTGATGGCCTCATCTATGTCGTGAGTCACCAGCACGATGGTCTTGTGAAGTCTCTCTTGCAGGCTGAGGAGCTCGTCCTGCAGTCGTGCCCGCACGATGGGGTCGACGGCTCCGAACGGCTCGTCCATCAGCAGAACCGGAGGATCGGCGGCGAGTGCCCTGGCAACACCAGCGCGCTGGCGCTGGCCGCCAGAGAGCTCGGCCGGGTAGCGGTCGCGCATCTCGGGTTCGAGATCGACGAGGCCGACCAGCTCGTCGATCCGATCTGCGATCCGAGCCTTGTCCCATCCGAGCATGCGGGGAACGGTGGCGATGTTGTCGGCAATGGTGCGATGGGGGAACAGGCCGATCTGTTGGATGACGTATCCGATACCTCGGCGCAGCTCGTGAGCCTCGAGCGAGGTGACGTCGCGTCCTGCCACCTCGATGGTGCCGGAGGTCGGCTCGACCAGCCGATTGATCATCTTGAGGGTTGTGGTCTTGCCGCATCCCGACGGCCCAACCAGCACCGTGATGGCGCCCTCAGGCACGTCGAAGGACAGATCGCCGACCGCCGGGGAGGTGGTGCCGGGGAAGGTCTTGGTGACGCCCTGCAGGCTGATCATGGCGTCAGTCATGGGCCGCTCTCGCCCGGATCAGTAAAGCTCGTATTGGCCGGCGACGAGACGATCTCGCACACCGTCCCAGTCGGCCAGGCTCTCCTTGGCGATGGAATTGACCTGGCCATCGTCGACCTCACCGCTGACCTCGATGTGAGCGACCTGGGGATCCGTCACCGGAGCCCCGATGCGGCTCAACAGCCGCACTGTCGCTTCCGCCGCCCCCGCCTCGTCCACTACCCGCCGAGCGATGTCGTAAGCGATGGCGTGGTAGGTCTTGCCAACGTGGGCTGCTGGGTTCTTGCCGGCGGCCGCTTCGAGGCTCATGGGTCGGTACGGAGTGATGAGGCCGCCGAACCGGTTACCGCGACCGACCTGGCCATCGTCGCCAGCCTCCGCTGACGTTCCACTCAGAGTTAGATAGGGGCTGTCGTCGGAGTCGGCTCCGTTGACACTGACAGCAACGCTTCCACCCAGATCTTCTGCTCCGATGGCGGAGGCCGCGGTGGCAACTTCAGAGATGGCAGCGTCGTAGTCAGCGCGGCTGGTCACTTGGTTGGCCAGCACGGGAACCGCGACGGTTATCTGCGTTTCGCTCGTGCGTGAGCCCATCACCTTGATGTCGCGCCCAACAGGAATGCGCGATCGAAAGTCGTTCGAGTTGAGGTAGTGCTCAACGTTGTACACGGCAGATTCGAGAGGCGATCGGGGATACGACACGGCGGCAAAGGACGTGTCGTTGCTCATGGGGACCTCTGACGAGTTGACCAGGGCTAGATCGGAGGATGATTGGCTGAGCCATATGTCGAGATCGAA
>JAOTWH010000211.1 GCA_029863035.1 Acidimicrobiia bacterium
AACCCCGCAGGGTGGCTTCTTGCGCCTCGCGCAGCTGGCCGTAGGAGGCGAAAGTGAGGTGGCCTACGAAGAAGACCGCTGCGATCAAGGGAAGGGTCACCGGACCCACCAATACATAAGCCGCGCCCAGCAACCCGCCCACGAAGCCCATGCCCAGGTGTGGTACAAAGTTGATGCCCAGCTTGGCCCACGGCCGGAATTGCTTCTGATAAACCCGGGTGACCACGATCGCCACGATGTTGAAGTTCACCACGCCATAGACCAGGGCCGACAGCGCCGAGCCAAGAGCGATGCGCCACACGTTGTCGCCCATGATCTCACCGGGATGCAGCAGCTCGAGAACCGTTATCGCAGCGGTCGCCGTAATCACCATCTGACCGAAGTTGGCCAACGGCTCGAACAGCGATCGTCGCTTCAGGTCGGCCGGGGTGAAGGCTGCCAGCGCCGCCATGGCCGTTACCCCGAGCGTGGCTACTCCGGGGCCGAGGATGACGCCCGCAGCCATGGCCACCATGATCGATGGACTCAGCAGCAGGTGATCGTTGACTTCAACCGATCGCCATTCCAGAAACACGAAAGCAACTGCGAAGAAAAGCCACAGTCCGATACTGGAAGGGAATTCCTGGAGGACTGCCACAGCAACTGCGAGGGCCGCCCCAGCCGTTGCTAGGACCCCGGCAGCGATGAGCTTGCGTTTCTTGAGTGCTGGTGTGTCTTGCATAAAGAGAAAAAAACGACGCCCGGGCGAACCGACTAGCTGCTTATCCGATTCGCCAGGTGGCTGTTCCAGCCATCAGGGCAGCGGCGAGGCTGCCAACGATCAGAGCCACACGTTTCACGGTGCTCATAAGTGCACCTCCACCGGTTTGATATCTCAACAGCGGTCTCGCTTAATCGTTCGACCGTTGCAGGGAGTTCGCTCCGCTGGCTCTTTTGCGCCGGAAAGCCCGGACGTCTTGTCCTCCGCGCGAGCGGAAGACAAATCTAAGTTTTCAAGACCGAGGGTCCCCTAGCTAGGCCCTACCTCAGCGCTGGCGTCCGATCCCCCAGCAGGGATCAAGACGCCCGCACTCCACTTGGAGCATTCCCACTCTATTTCGACATCTGCGGTCGCGCCAACAGCTTTTCGCGAACACAACTACCTAGAGTGACCATTACCGCCAGGAATCACGGAGCCGCCTACTCTACGCGGAACATGGACTACAAAGAGCTTGAGGAAACCCTGTGCCGACTGCCATCGGTCGACGCGGTACGGGTGGTCGGCGACAACTCCGGCATCTCGGAGGTTCACGTTCTGTCGCCACCCGACAAGCCGGCTAAGCAAGTGGTCCGAGACATCCAGTCGCTGGCCATGGCACGGTTCGGAACGACCATCGACCGTCGATCGATCTCGGTGGTGCAGCTAGCAACCCAGAACAATGGCGCTCAGGAGGGCGGCGACCGACCTCGCATCTCCAAGATCGAAGAAATCCCCAAGGGCAGCCGGACCACAGTCGAGGTTTCGCTCATGTGGAAGGGCACCGAGTATTCGGGATCGTCCGACGGCCCTAGCGCCCCTACAGCCCGGCTTCGCCTTGTCGGCGAAGCCACCTTGAGGGCGATGGAAGAGGTCATCGGCGGATCAGCACCACTGGCGCTCGACTCGATCGCCGATCAAACCGTCGGCAACAACCACATCATCGTCTCCGTTGTTGTCAGCACCGATGGCAACACCGATTCGGTGCTCGTCGGCACGGCGATGGGCCGGGGCGACGAGGCCGAAGCGGCAGTCAGGGCCGTGCTTGACGCCCTGAATCGCCGCATGCCCCAACTGCTGAGATGAGCCCCCGCCTTGCTGGCGGTTCCGGTCCCGTAGCGGTCACCACTCACAACGAGGCAACGACGGTCGCCCTCGACGTCATGGGCCAGGGCGGAAACGCGGCCGATGCTGCCATCGCCGCCAACGCGGTCATCGGGGTGATGCTTCCCGACACCTGTGGCGTAGGCGGGGACCTATTCGCTCTTGTCCATCGCAATGGCGAGACGGCGCCGCTGTGCCTCAACGCATCGGGGCGAGCCGGGAGCGGTGCCGATGCCGCAGCACTGCGCGACCAGGGCCTCGACGAGATTCCAATGATGAGCCACCTTGGCATCACTGTGCCGGGGTGCGTCGACGGCTGGGAGGCGCTGCTGGAACGCTGTGGTTCGTCCGACCTGGCAAGGCTGCTGCAACCGGCCATATCAAGAGCGTCCGATGGGTTCGAGGTGTCGCCTGAATTCTCACGATCGTTGGGCCGCAGCAAGGACTGGATCGGCAGCCAGCCGTCGGCGGCCGCGCTGTATCCCGGAGGTGAGGCACCGGCGTCGGGACAGACCATCTCCCGACCCGACTTGGCCGTCACGCTCGATGCGCTGGCAGCTGGTGGACGCAGCGCCTTCTTCGACCACGTCGGAGGCCAAATCATCGAGGCGACACAAGGCCTCATTACGGCCCCAGACCTTGCCCGCTCCCAAGCCGACTGGGTCGAGCCCTTGGGGACAGAGGTCCTGGGGCGGACCGGATGGACGGTGCCGCCAAACAGCCAGGGCTACCTCACTTTGGCTACGACATGGCTATTCGAGGATGGTTCACCACCCCGAGATCCCAGCGACCCCATGTACCAGTGGCAGCTCATAAGCGCCTATCGCTCGATCGCCCAGGAGCACGGAGATGTGGTGGCCGATCCGGACACGGCTCCACTGGCTGCCAAGGATCTGTTATCACCGGAACGCCTCCGCCGGGTGGCTGCGGGCAGCGGGACCGGTCCGCCGCAGGGGGCGGGTGGCACTACGTATTTGTGCACCATGGACGGCGACGGCATGGCAGTGTCGCTCATCCAGTCCAACTACACCGGGATCGGTAGTGGCCTGTCGGCCGGAGACACCGGAGTGTTCCTCCACAACCGCGGTGCCGGGTTCAACCTGCGACCCGATCATCCCAACGAGTTGATGCCCGGGCGCCGGCCCCTCCACACCTTGTCCCCCACCATGTGGACCGACGACGGCCACACCGACCTGGTGCTCGGTACCAGGGGCGGCCTGTACCAGCCACAACTGTTGGCGCAGATGGCGGCCCACCTCTATCACGCCGGCCTCGACCCTGCTGCCGCCCACGACCAACCTCGCTGGGTGATGGATCAGTGGGAAGCGGGAACATCGGTCCGGATTCAGCTGGAGGACACCGGCGGTTCGATTGCCGAGAGCTTGCAGGAGTTGGGGTGCGAGGTTGAGCTGGTACCGGCAAGTCAGGAGGGATGGGGACCGGTGTCGCTGATCCAGGTCGATGGATCCGGCGCCCGTACCGGAGCCGCCGACCCCCGCGTCAGCACCGCGGCAGCAGGGGCGTTGTAGGCC
>JAOTWH010000038.1 GCA_029863035.1 Acidimicrobiia bacterium
CCGAGGTTGCCACGTCACCTACGTGTCTTTGTACGGATCGACGGAGAGCTCGGACCTGGGGCAGCGCTTCATCCATCCACGCCTCGAACAGCGAACGCTGCCGGCCATGCGTTCAGATGAGTTGTTATCACGCTTCGCCGGGCCGGACCGTTTGCTGCTTCTTGAAGCACCCGCTCCGGAATTCACGGACGTCGTGGCTGGTCTGGCGGCGGGGGGCTTCACGGTGGCATACGACCTCATCGACGATTGGACCGATCCGGCCCTTGGCGGTGATTGGTTCGACGAGCCGCTCGAGAAGCGATTCGTGGAGATGGCCGATGCCCGCGTTGCGGTTTCGCCGGACCTGGCAGCTCGCCTTGAAACATTCGGTGTCGAGGTAACGGTCGTGCCGAACGGCGTGAATGCATCGCTGTTCAGCAGCGAGCCGGGTCCACCACCTGGCGACCTGGATGTGGCAAGGCCTGTGATCGGCTATCACGGCTCGCTTTATGGCGATTGGATCGACTGGGATGGCGTGCGTGAGGTATCTGCTCTTGGCTCGGTGGTCATGATCGGCGATGCCCGCTCGGTGCCGCCAGGTCTGGGTACGAACGTTCACTTCCTGGGACCGAAGCCCCATCACAGCCTGCCGCGCTACCTGTCCCGATTCGACGTCGGCCTGGTTCCCTTCCAGTTGAGCGACACCATGCATGCGGTGAGTCCGTTGAAGGTCTTCGAGTATCTGGCGGCGGGCGTACCTGTGGCGGCTCCGCCTCTTCGATCGCTGGCGGGGATGGAAGGTGTCTACTGCGCCGAGCGGCTGATCGACGCGGTGCAGGCGGCACTGGAGGCCCCGCGCCCGGATGCATCGGTGGTTCTAGAGCACCATTCGTGGTCGGTGCGGTTGGAGGCGATCTATGCGGCTGCGGGCCACAGACTGGGACCAGAACGCGACGGCGGAGCTCAGGTCCTAATCAGACCCGTTGTCCACTACGGCAGGAACCAGCGAAGCCTCTAACGGGTTGGCGACCAAGAACAGCAAGGGCAGGCTCAGTAGAGCCATCACGTAGATTCCGAAGGCGTAGCGGAACTCCTGTGCGGGCGTGGTGGCAGCGACGTTGATGATGTGGGCCAAGATGAGACCGCCTGGCCACAACAGCACCCGCAGCCGTCGGCGATAAGCGATGGCGGCGTAGGTAGCCAGTGCCGCCCAGATGGCGAGAGCCGGACGCCAGGTGAGCCACAGAGGGCCTTCGGCCCACCTGAAGATTCGATCGGTGATCTCGAATGCTGTGTCGGATATCGGGGAGCGGGGATAGGGATTGTCGGGAATCGAATAGGGGGGCCGCTGGAAATAGGCATCGGCCGGCTGGCCCGGGATGAGCAGATAGTTGGCGGCGCACCAACGATGTCCGGCCACCGTGTCGAGGTCACGCAGAATGGCGCGCACCACAAGCGAGCGGAAGGCGCCTGGCTCTCGGTCGATCTGGCCGCTATCGAACCGGGGATCGAACGAGAGGGCCGTGCTGTCGGTGCAGGAGTACTGGTTATCCCATACCTCAAGTGGAGCGATGGTCCCTAACTGGCGCAGATCGGCTTGCGTGAAGTTGGATGGCTCGTGATGGAACGAGGCCGCAACGTCGGATATGAACGTGGCCGAAGGCTCAATGGCGCCACGATCGACCGGCAGGACGCGATAGAGCACAACCTGCACTCCAACAACGATGGCTACGACGATCGCGGCGGCCACGCCGACGCGCTTGAGCTGAGATCGGAAGCCGAAGCCAAGCGCCACCAGCAGTATCACCACGGTGATGAATCCGTTGTGTCGCGTCACCCATACCAACCCAAGCGCCATGCCCAAACGGGCCGGCCCCCAACGCCTCGCCCAGAATCGGCCTGGGTCTCTCGCCATGACAAGCAATTCGGTGAAGGCCCACAGCAAGGCGAAGGTGAACGGCACGTCCTTCCAGATCGTCAGGGTCGTGGGAGCGATCGCAGGGAGGAGTGAGATCGCCCAGGCGGTGCCGATCGCCACCTTGGCAGGAACACCGAGTTGGGCCAGCCGCATGGCGGCCAAACCCAACAAGCCACCCATAGCCAG
The DNA here is from genome assembly GCA_029863035.1 of Acidimicrobiia bacterium. The sequence continues at coordinate 2,084 of JAOTWH010000038.1, forward strand.
AGCCTGGAAGAGACTGATGGTGCCGGGCGATGACCACGCGGGGCGGAGCAACCACAGGTAGAGGCTGTGGATGGCGGGGTGATGATTGAAGAACTCGAAGTTTTCGGCTTGACCAAGCTGGTCGACCGAATCGCTCGACAGGATGCCTGGATACCAGCCGAGCCACCAGAACAGCAGTGGCAGTGCCGCCGCCGACCCCCATAGCCAGGTTCGGCCATCGACACCGAAGATCTTCGAACGTGGGGCGGTCACTTCCCCGGGGGAGCTCACCGAGCAAGGCTAGGAGGGAAGAAGGGAGTAACCCCTCTGGTTCGCCGTCGGCGCCGTACGGTTGGGTCGGCTGCCTAACCTCCGGTGGATGAAGGGTGTCGTGCTGGCTGGAGGGAAGGGAACGCGTTTGCGGCCCTTTACTCATTCGACGGCCAAACAACTCGTGCCGGTCGCCAACGAGCCCATACTTTTCTATGGGTTGCGCGATCTGGCAGCTGCCGGTATTGAGGATGTCGCTCTGATCGTTTCACCCGATACCGATGCTCTGTTCCGCGAGTCCGTTGGCGATGGTTCGGAGCTGGGGCTGGCGATGGAATACATCGTTCAGCAATCACCAGATGGGCTGGCGGCAGCCTTGGCCCTCGCTTTGCCTTGGGTGGGAGATGACGACTGTGTCATGTACCTGGGCGACAACATGTTGAAGGGTGGGGTGTCTGGCGTGGTTCTTGACTTCCAGGAGCACCGCCCCAATTGCCAGATCTTGTTGGCCGAGGTGGGGCATCCCGAGCAGTACGGCGTGGCGGAGCTGGCCGATGACGGGTCGATCATTCGTTTGGTTGAGAAGCCGAAGAACCCACCCTCCAACCTGGCACTGGTTGGGGTCTATCTGTTCGACTCGACGATCGCCGAAGCCGTGGCGGCCATCAAGCCATCGGCGCGGGGTGAGCTTGAGATCACAGATGCCATCCAATATCAGGTGGATGCTGGCCGCTCGGTGCGGGCCAGTCTGGTCGATGGGTGGTGGAAGGACACGGGCCGCAAGGAGGACCTGTTGCATGCCAACCAACTGGTTCTCGATGACTTGGACGGTTTGATCAAGGGCGAGGTGACCGGGGGCGAGATCAGGGGTCAAGTGACAGTAGGAGTCGGTTCTCGCCTCGTTGATTGCGCCGTGACGGGGCCTGTGATCATCGGCGCCGGTTGTGTCATCGAGCGCACCATCATCGGTCCCTACACCGCCATCGGCGATGGCTGCGACCTGACCGATTGTTCGTTGGAAAAGTCCATCGTGATGGAACGTACCTCCATCCGAGATTGGAAGATCCGTGAGGGTCTCATCGGGCAAGACGTCGTCATGCGCGGACCAGCGCCCTCCACCTTTGTGCCGGTGACTTTGGGAGAGAACTCCGAGATCGGCTGAGGCGGTCTCCTACCCTCGACGTCTATGGACCAAGTCATCGCCGCTGACGTCAGGCTGGGAGCTCGCCACCACGCAACAGTCGCCGCGGTGGCCGAAGCGCTTGCCGCCGCCGGATCGAATGTCCGCCAACTGGCCGTGCCGATATCCGGTCTGCCGCGCGGCGACACCCCAGCTCGTTTGTCGAAGGCCTTCGTCGCGACACCGGAGGTACTCGTCGAGAGCTGGCGGGTAGCCCGCCAGCTGGAGCATGCCACGGCTCCCGGGGACATCGTATTGGTATCGGAGTTGGCGGCGGCGGGCGGGATCTTCGCTCTCGAGCAGGCCATGAAACCGCAAGCCGAGCGTCGCTCGGTGGTCATCGCGGCAGGCGATGGTGAGATGCTGCAGCACCTGGCGGTTGTCGGAACGGTCGAAGGCGTGGGGCCCGAGGCAGAGGCCGCCATCGACTGGGAGAGGGTTGCCTATCGGTTCGCATCGGCCGTGGTGTCGACGAACGAGCGTGCCACCACGCTGCTGAAGAGCCACGGTTTCGACGCCACGACCCTTGACCTGGCAGAGCCGCCCGCCGTTGCCCCGCTGCCTGATGGATCCGTGTCCGGGGCTCTTGGCACCATCGTTCTTCCTGAGCCGGTGAGTCGTTTGGCCCAGACCCCAACAGTCCTTCGAGCGCTCAGCGGAATCCTCAACGAGCTGGCATCCGACGCTGAGATATTCGTGAGCCCGGAGGATCGCCCGGACTTGGTGTGGATCGGCTCGACGTGGGAAGTGGTCGATCAGCTGCGCGCCACAGTGGGACCTCAGTTGAAACGGACCATCCCCGACCGCGCCGACCTCGTCATCTTGGGCGATCCATTCGCCCAGCCCGACGAGGTAGCCCGGCGATTGCGCGCTGGCGGAGCACGAGTCCTGGTTGCGGCCGGTAGCGCTGCGGCCAACCGCTGGCCCGATGCCGAGGTATGGAATTCTGAGGACGATCTGGCTGAAGCCGTGTTACGCCCCCGAGCCGCCCCCTGGCGCCCAAGCTTTTCGGTTCCCGCCTTGGCACGACCCCCGGACGATCCGTCGCGGGCGCAACGAGTTTCTGTCGCGGTACCGGTGTTCAGAGAGCTGAGCTACCTCGACGAGTGCCTGCAGTCGATCATGGAACAGAGCCAGTCACCCCACGAGGTGATCCTGATCGACGATGGCTCGGCGTCTGAGGACGTCACGACGGCATTACAGCTATGGCAGTCCAAACACCCCGATGTGATCCGCCTGTTAACCCAGACCAATAGGGGAGTGTGCGTTGCGCGCAATCACGCTATCGAGGCCATGTCGGGAGATTCGTTCGTTCTCGTGGACTCCGACGACACGCTCCACCCGGATTTCATCAGCGAGACGGCCCAGGCCTTGCGGGCCGACAGCGAACTTTGGGCTGTCGCCACCTGGACGGAGTTCTTCGGCGACTATCACGGAGTTGAGGCGAAGCCGCCGTTCGACGAGCGAGTAGGCAGGCGGGAGAACCCCATTGTTTCCACCTCGGCGCTAGTCGACATGCGACTGCGCGACACGCCTATCCGTTTCGTGCCCGACCTGGCATTTCTCTATTGCGAGGACTGGGCTGTGTGGTCAGAGATCGTTGCGGCCGGGGGCAAGATGGGTCTCGTCACGAAACCGTTGGCGCGCCACCGCGTCCATTCGGCATCCGGTGGATTTCGTCGCTCCGAGCTGGCTCACAGCCTCGGGAAGGCGAGGGCAACCGCCCCGCTGCGTTAGTGGTGCGCCGCACAAATGATCACTGCGTCTCTCCGGCCCTCGACGTCCCTGGCGGCGTCCTCCGCCTCGACGCAGCTACCACTGCGCCTTCGTTGTGCGTCCTTGCCAGATGACGCCGAGGTTTCGGAGACGCGCGGGCGCTATTTCCACGACACACCATTAGCCGACGAAGTCTTCCCACAGCGATTGGGCGATCGGATCGAAGCGGTCCATCCAAGTTCGAGCTCGCTCGACAGCCTCGACTTGGTTGGCCAGGAGCTCGGCGGCCGCGGCGGCGATCGCGGAGGGATCATCGATCTCGCCGACGGATGCCAGCTGCCAGAGGTCGTCGTCAGATCTGAACAGATCGCTGGTGCGTGACATGAGACAGGGAACGCCCGCCAGGTAACTCTCAAGCGGTGACATCGGATGGCACTCCGAAAGCGATACGTACAGGTTGAGGTCGACACTTCCCTGAAGTTGCACGAACTCGGCGTAGGGCAGCTCGCCATGCTCGACGACTTCGAGGTTCGACAGATAAGCGTTGCCCGGCATCGCCATCACGTGGGCTCGAGCAGACGGCATCAGCGCGATGGCACCTAGCTGGGTCGTCAGATTCTTGCGCCACATGGGCTCGACGAAAACACCAACCTGGAGCCCACTGCCCCCCAGTGAAACCGGCTCAAACGGTGGAAGTTGGGGGGTGCGGTTCGGGACGTAGTGGGCGGCGTGACCCAGCGCAGTGAACGCCTCCGCCTGGCCCTTCTTCACGAATCCGACCCGCTCGACCACTCCTTCGTCTGCCAGGCCCAGAACGGCCTCCACCACCGCGGCCTCGCCAGGGTCGACACCGTGTTGGGCCATCGAGGAATGCAACACGACCCGCGTTGATAGGCCGCCGTTGTGCGCTGCCCGCAGCAGTTCCGAAGATCTCGGTGGAAAGCCTTGCAGCACTAATACCGACATGTCGGTTTGGGCCATCCCGTCGATGATGTCTGTGGCGTGTGCCGCTGCCTCTGAAGTCTCCAGCACCGGACCGCGCTGGCTGTAGGCCGCAGTCCTTACCCCGCGCCAATCCGGGTGGCATACCGACAGGACCTTGCCCTGGGCGTCTGCCCACTCTCCAGCCGAGAGCTTCCAACCTTCCTTCTTGCCTCTTCTCATGTGGTCTGGCTCACGTCAGGTACTCGGTCAGGGCAGCGACGCATCTTTGCGATGCTGTCCCATCTCCATAAGGCGATGGGAGTTGGGCCAGTTCGCCATGGACCCGATCGAGATCGGCCAGCAGCGATTGGGCAGCGATCCCTATCGCGTCGCCGGGCTCCACCAGCGTTGCAAAGGTCCCCAGTACCTCCGGTCGCTCGGTGGAGCGGCGTACCACGATCACTGGGCGCTTCAGGACCGACGCCTCCTCTTGGATTCCGCCCGAGTCCGAGACGAGAAGTGCCGACTCGGCGGCCAAACCCAGAAAGTCCCGGTACCCGATGGGCTCCACTACCCGCAGGCCTGTCAGCAGTGACTCCAACCCGAATTCGTTCACCCGAGCCGCGGTGCGGGGGTGGAGCGGCAGGACCACGGGAAGCGGGAGGGCTGCCAGCTCCGACAGGATCGCTCGGAGTGGGTCGGCGCTATCGACATTCTCCGGACGGTGGAAGGTGGCAAGGACGAACTCGTTGGGCGTGACCTCGAAGCGCTCCAGCAGCTCCGAGCGGTCATGTGGCAGAAGTTGTTCCAATGCCTCGACGACGGTGTTGCCGGTGACGACGACTCGGCTGCCTGTGATTCCTTCCGCCTCCAGGTTCGCCTTGCTGGTGGGAGTGGCCGCGCAACAAAGCGCTGAGAGATGATCTGTCAGTATCCGGTTGTGTTCTTCTGGCATCCTGCGATCGAAGCTGCGGAGGCCCGCCTCGACATGCATCACCGGTACGGTGTTGGCGTTGGCCGCCAGTGCCCCCGCCAGGGTGGCGTTGGTGTCGCCCTGAACCACCAGCGCCCGCGGCCGCGAATGGGCAAGGTCCTCCGATAGCAGCGCGGCCGCCTCGCCTATCTGTTGGCCTCTGGCATCACCACCGATCGATAGCTGCACGGCGGGGTCTGGCAACCGGAACTCGCTAAAGAAGATCTGGTTGAGCTCGTGATCCCAGTGCTGGCCCGTGTGGATGAGACGGGCCGCTGGGCCCAACCGCTCGATAATGCCAGCCAATTTGATCACCTCGGGCCGCGTGCCGAGCACGACAGCTACCGATTGCGGGGAAAAGTCGAACGTCATGGAGCCCTCACCGACGCGGGGGTACGCTGCGACGATGTTACGGGTTCTGGCTCTGGCGGCCCAGGGCGTGCTCATGGCGCTCATTCTCTACGATCTGGTGGTCTCGCTTTGGGGGTGGCGCCAGCCTGCGAGGTCGCTTCCGGGTCGGCGCGATCTGAGATTCCGGGTGGTGATAGCGGCCCACAACGAGCAACAGGCGATAGGCACCCTGTTGAACGACCTGGCCGCGCAGGACCACCCTGCCAACTTGGTGCGGATCTGCGTCGTCGCCGATCGCTGCGATGACGACACCGCCGCCGTGGCATCAGCCAGCGCCGAGGTAGTGGAACGCACCGACGGACCAGATGGCAAGGGTGCCGCCCTGCGCTGGTACCTGGAGGGATATCCCCTTGACAGCGATGAGACATTGGTCGTGCTCGATGCTGATAACCGGGTGCCGCTCCAGTTGCTGTCACGTTTCGGCGACGAGTTGTCGCAAGAACGCCCGGCCGTACAGGCGTACCTCGACGTGACCAATCCCGATGCCTCGTGGTTGGCCACCGCGTCGGCCTTGACCTATTGGGCCAGCAACCGGATGGTCCAATTGGCCCGCCGCAACCTTGGCTGGTCCCCAGATCTCGGCGGAACGGCGATGGCGATTTCGGCAGCTGCTTTGGAGTCGGCAGGCGGCTTCGGTGATTCGCTAACCGAGGACAAGGACCTAGGAGCTCGACTGGCCCTGGCCGGTCACAAAGTGGGTTGGCTGCATGACGTCAGGGTGCGCGACGAGAAACCAGAGACGACGGCCGTCACAGTTCGCCAGCGGGCTCGCTGGGTTGCCGGCAAGCGCTCGGTTAGTCGACAGCACTTTGTCCCGCTGCTGGGGGCGGCCATCAGGCGAGCATCGCTTGGTCTGTTCGATCAAGCGATGCGATTGATCCATCCGGGAAGGTCTCTGGTGGCCTTGATAGCCGCCGTGATGGCGGTGGTAGCAGCTCTCATAGATACCTCGTTGATCTTTCCATGGCCCTTGTGGGCGGGGGCGGCGCTGATCTACTTTCTCGCACCCATCGCCTTCTTGAAGCGCGACGGCGTGTCGGGCCGTTACCTGGTGCGCTACCCCGTGGTCGTGTTGCTAGCCGTGCTGTGGCTGCCGATACGGGTGATGAGCATGGGTGGCCGCGGTTGGTATCACACTCCGCACGAGGCCACGAGCGAATCCAGCCTCGACGAGCGTCCCGACCGGCCGTAGCTATCGTCAGGCCATGAGGGCCACCCACCACGAACTCGATGGCCTGATGGTCGTAGATCCTGATGTCCACCTGGACTCGCGCGGTTTCTTCCTGGAGAGCTTCAATCAGCAAGCCTTCGGCCACGCCACCGGAGTGGACGCCACCTTCGTACAGGACAACCAGTCGCGCTCTTCGAAAGGAGTGCTGCGTGGGCTGCACTACCAATCGCCCCAACCTCAGGGCAAGTTGGTGCGCTGTGCCCGCGGCAGTGTGTTCGATGTTGCGGTGGATATCCGCGCCAGCTCGCCGACCTTCGGCAAGGTGGCTGTTGTCGAGTTGTCGGAGGAGAATCACCGCCAGTTGTGGGTGCCGGAGGGGTTCGCCCACGGATTCCTCGTGACATCGGACGTGGCAGATCTCCTGTACAAGACCACCGGCTATTACTCCCCAGGGTCGTCTCACACCATCGCCTGGGATGACCCCGATCTCGCCATCCCATGGCCACTCGGTGGCGACCAGCCCATCTTGTCCAGTGGCGATTCGGCTGGAGTTGCCCTAGCCGACGCTGTCCTCTTCCCTTAGTTGAGCTGTCCTGTTCGCCTCAGCTCAACAGTTGTCTCAAGCCGTCTTCTAGGTCAATCTGAGGACTCCAGCCGGGGAGCACCGTCCCCTGCCACGGTTGGCGAATGGAGCGGGCTCCGAGTTCGTACGCGCCTACCGCGACGGGGACAGGCGCCCCCGAAGCCTTCTCCCACACCGTGACTATCTGGGCCAGCGTCAGTGCAGTTTCGCCTCTCAGCGCGAAAGCCTGGTTGCGCAACGAGGCCGGATCGGACAGTGTCAGCTCAGCGGCGTGGATCACGGCCCTGGCGATGTCGTCCACGTGGATCAAGTGCATGAACACGTCCTCGGCCGGCAACCCAAGTGGAGCTCCGCTTCGTTGCGCCTCATGTATTGCCTTGGTGAACTTGGGGCGATCGTCGTTCGGTCCGTAGACGTCATAGATGCGGAGTCGAGCGACGGCGAGCTGGCCGGCATCCTCGTAATAGCCGGCCAGGTCCTCGCATGCCTGCTTGGTGGCCGCATAGAGGCTGAGGGGTCGATATTGGTCGCTCTCGAAGTGCTGGAATGCGGTGCCGGTTATCACCATGCCTTTGGTCTCGCTGGTGACCGCGGCGGCTTCGGCCACCTGAGCGCAGAAGGCGACATTGGCGGCGATCAGGTGGTCGACATCGTTGGGGGAGTGGTCCTTCACATAAAGGGCCGCAAGGTGCAACACGACCTCGGGACGGGATGCGGCGAAGAGATCCACCATGGATTCTGTGGTCCCGCCATGCACCAAGACGTTGGTTCCCTCGAGGCCCTCGGTGTCCGAGGTGGACCGGACGATGGCATTCACCTCTACGCCCGCGGATACCAGTTGGCGAGTGACGGCTTTGCCCAGGAAGCCGCTGGCTCCGCTAAGCGCGACGCGGTTCATTCGTGTCCGGCCGATCTGCCATGTTGGTCAAGCTAACTCCGGGGCCTCCGGATGCAAGCCCTCTAAGCTGGCGCCGCAGCGCGACATGCGTGCAAGGCAGCGAGACAAGAGCGGATCGGGGCCATGAGAACCGTTGTAGTCGTACCCGCATTCAACGAGCAGGACTCCGTTGGAGAGGTGGTGAAGCGCATTGCGGCAGCCGGTCTGCCGGCAGTGGTGGTAGACGACGGTTCCACCGATTCCACAGCCGTTGAAGCCGAGACAGCAGGCGCACGCGTGCTGCGCTTACCAGTCAACATCGGGGTGGGCGGTGCACTGCGCACCGGATTCGCCTACGCGGTCGGGAAGGGCTTCGAGCGGGTGGTACAGGTCGACGCAGATCTACAGCACGACCCTTCCTTGATTCCAGCGCTGCTAGAGGCAGCGGACCACACCGGTGCCGAGCTTGTGATCGGTTCGCGCTTCGCAGCCGGTGACTATGCGGTAAGCGGGGTGCGGCGTGCTCTCATGAGAATGCTGGCCCGCCTGGTATCTCGCACCGTCGGGAGCGAACTGGACGACGTAACTTCGGGCTTTCGAGTGATCTCCCAGCCGCTATTGCGCCGCTTCGCCGCCGACTACCCGACGGAGTACCTCGGCGACACGGTCGAGGCGATCCTTTTGGCCCACAAGCACGGCGCCACCGTTGCTCAGGTGCCCGTAGAGATGGCGCCCCGGTCCAGCGGCAGCTCAGTCTCCCGTGTCCACGCCGCCGGGCAACTGGCTCGGGTGTTGTTCGCCATGGCGGTTCGATCGTGGGGGAGGAACCCCTCGTGAGCACAGCAGCACAGATCTTGGTGCTGGGCATAGCCGGCATCGCCCTCGTCCTCATCGTGTGGCTGGTAAGGCGCGGGAGCCTCAAAGAGCGATTCGCGCTGGTGTGGACCGCGATCGGTGTTGGCATGGTCGCCCTTGCATTGCTGCGACCAGTGCTCGATCGGTTGTCAGAGAATCTCGGCATCGAGTCCGGCACCACCACGCTGTTCTTGATCGCGATCTTGTTCCTGCTTGGCCTGGTGCTGCACCTGTCGGTGATCGTCTCTCGGTTGGAGGAGAAGGTGCGAGACCTGGCCGAGGCTCATGCCTTGGCCGAGGCTGCCCACCAGGACGGGAAATCAAATAAGTTCGAGGCGACGGTCCGCCCGACGGACGACGGGTAGCACCAGCTTTCTGTAGCCGCCGAGGATCCGCCCGGCCAGGCGGGCGCCGCGAGGTACTCGCACCTCTGTGATCCCACCGAAGCTTGACCCCATCGCCTCCAGGAGCGTCGCATCACCCACCGTGCGCTCCTGCTGGATGCGGCGATACCACTGTTGGATAGAGCGTCTCTGGCGCCAAGCAGCAGGCCAGCTGCGTAACTTGGCTCCCGCCCACCCGTCTCGCACCGCAACGACCAGTACGCCGATCTCGACCAGGACCAGAGCAGGCACCAGCAACACCAGCGTGCCGCGTCGGTAGTTGGACCAGAGCAGTACCAGTCGGTTGCGTTCGAGCAGGAACATCTTTTCGGAGTTGCGCGAGAAGTCATAGTCGTGCACCACGACAGAGCGGGGCACCCGAACCGAACTGAGCCCGAGAGTGCTGAGGCGCCACCCCAGATCGACGTCTTCGTGGTACATGCCCAGTTCTGGCCTGAAACCACCGCTCCGTTCCCACACGGAGCGCTTCATGGCCATGGCGGCGCCTGGTGTGAACGGAACGGTGACGAGGTCGGAACCTGCGTCCAGAGAGGATCCGATCTCGCTGGCCCAAGCAAGACCGAAATAGGACAACTCGCCGCCAGTCGTGTTGGTGGTCCCCGGTTGGGCCGCTAGTTCCAGCGTTGCGGTGGCCGAGCCAACGGAATCGTCACCCAGGGCGTCGACCAGCAGCGGGAGCCACCCGGGACGCACCACAACATCTGGGGTCACGAAAGCGAGGGTGTCGAAACTGGCCGCCTCTACGCCTCGATGGCACCCGGCCGCGAGGCCAAGGTTCTCTTCTGCGGCGATCAACTCGACCGGATAGCCCGCGACGATGGCAGTTGTGTTGTCGCTTGATGCGTTGTCCACAACGATGATCTGCTCGGGGCCCGCCGGGTCGTCCATCAGCGCAGCCAGACACGCACCAATATGGCGTTCGGAGTTGTAGGTGACGATCACGACCGATGCCGTGACTCGACTCACGGCCCCCAGAACCCAGCGACAGGTGACATGTTGGATGCACCCATCTCGATCACCACGTTGGCGGTGGGTTGGGAATAGGTGTCCCGTAGATAGAACGTCACGTCGGAGGGTCGGAACACGCCGACGGTGTCTATGCCGTCTCCGTTCCAGTCTCCGGCGAAGATGCGATCCCCTGCCTGGGCGCCCGCGTACACATAGCTGAACTCCACGAAAGTGGTATGCCCACCGGTGAAGTAGACGGTCTTGTTGGACGGCCGATAAACGGCGACGGTGTCCACCCCATCTCCGTTCCAATCCCCGGCCAGCGGGATATCGCCGCTGTCGCCAAACATGAACTCGATATCGGCGATGCCCTGGTCGTTGGTATTGCGCAGGTAGAACTTGCCCTCCGATGGCCGATAGATGGCGACGGTATCTACCCCGTCTCCATCCCAATCACCAGCTATCGGGACGTCTCCCGGGTCGCCGTAATAGATTTGGATATCGGCGATGCCCTGGTCGTTGGTGTTGCGCAGGAAGAGGAATCCGGTGCTCTGTCTATAGAGGCCGAGAGTTTCCACCCCGTCGCCGTTCCAGTCGCCGGTGTATGGAATGTCTTCGTTGTTCCCGTAGTAGAAGGACTTGATCGAGCCGTCAGGGTTGCGCAGATACCACAATCCAGTTACCGGATCGTGGAGTCCGACGTTCTTCGGCGTCGGTCCGGTGGCGGCGAATATGGTGTTGACATTGAACCAGATGGATTTCACGCCCAGGTTGGACCGAGCCCAGTCGCCGGTGTGGTGAACCTCCGTCGAGCTCCCGTCCTTGATGCCTCGCATGACGAAGTCGGTAACGGCTTGGCCGCCGAGGGTGCGGGCCAGGACAGCCACATTGGAAAGGACATCTAGCCCGGCTGCCGCCGCCACTGTCTCGCGGCTCACCGCCTTGGTCCACGAGGAGTTGGGGTTGAAGGCGTCGAGCGAGCCGGGATCCGGCACCGAAACCAGATACGGAAGCTGGGCGCCTCCCCAGATCTCGGAGTTGTTCTCGGTACGACCTGCCGACGACGACGAGTAGAAGGCAGTAACCACCTGGCCCCCATAGGCCACCACCTGGCCGAGAGTGTTGTTGACTGCGTTCACCCAGTTGACGTCGTCAACGCCGTCCTCCTTGATCCAGCCAACGTAGGCCTGATCCCTAGTGCTGGAGTACAGATGGCATCCACATTCTGCCCTGGTCGTCTCGGGCGAGTAGCCAGCGGCTAGGGCCTTGCTAACCGCATAGCTGCGTCCGGCTATGGCCTGTGCCTGGAGGGCCTGTGCATGCCAAGTGGAGGGCATCTCACCCAGCCCGTACAGGTACTGTTCGATGTCGATCGCGAGGTTGACGTGGAAAAGGCTGGTGTCGGAGAACTTGTGCCTGATCTTCAGTTCGCCCCGTGCGTAGATCAAGCCGGTGTCGGGGAGGTAGATCTTGCCGCCCGGCTGTGATGACCAGTTGATGCTGGCATGGCAGTCACCCTCGTTGCCCTGGGGTACCCAGGCCCCTGCCACGTCCTTGAAGAACTGGCACCGGGCCGGGATGGCGTCGCCCACCCGGAGGAACCGCCAGCTTTCACCTGCGGCGGGATGGACCGACTTGCCAGGTGGACACTCCCCTTCCAGGTCTCCCCGCTGACACAGATCGACAGTTGCATCAGCAGGCCAGGGCAGGTTCTCGCATGGTCCCGGTTGGTTGTCGCAAACCACGAAGTCGAAGTAGAAGCGATCCTGCAGCAGCCCGATCCAGAGCGGGTTGGGGAAGGTGGTAAGACCGCTCACCGGCGCCACCGTTGCGCCCTGGTAGTAGTACGAGATGATCTCGGACGCACTGGACCCGTTGGTGGCCATGTACTGAGCCCCATATTGGGTCATGCCGATGCCATGGCCCCAGCCCGCTCCCTCGAATACCACCTCGTCGGCTGCCGATGCGGGAGCAGCCATCACCCCCGTCATCAAGGAAACCAGGGTGAGAACTTGGATGGTGTTGCGGACGGAGCGCATGGTCACAGAATCGGCCTCGGTTTGACGTCTCTTGATTGGCGACCTCCGCCCGAGGCGCCCGCCGAGATTCTAGGGACTATTGGGCGTATCCCCCGTCTACTCGACCGTCCAGGTGCCGACTGACGTCAGCAGCTGGGCTAGATCACCCGGCCCTTTGGCAGATTCAGCGGCAGACAATTGCATGGCCATCTCTGACTCGTACGACGGTCGCTCGACCGATCGGAACAACCCGACTGGGGTCGGACCTAGCGGGGTATGGGACAA
>JAOTWH010000039.1 GCA_029863035.1 Acidimicrobiia bacterium
GCTGCAGGTCCGAGTGAGGGATCTGATCGGGGAAGTGGTTGGGCCAGGAACCACCCCAACCGGGGTCGACGGGTGCGGGGTTCCCACGTTTCGCGTGACTGTTGGCGGCTTGGCTGGCGCTTACGTTGCGGTGGCCAACGATCCGCGCTTCGCCCAGGTGGCCACGGCCATGCATCGTTACCCGGCTCTGACCTCGGGTTCGGATCGGCCCGAGGCGGCGGAGGCGGGAGCGGTGTTCGCGGCTGTTAAGGGTGGGGCGGAGGCCTGCATCGGCATCGCGCTGATTGGTCAAGGGGCCGTGGCCGCCAAGGCGTGGGACGGTTCCTTCGAGGCTGTCAACGTCGTTGCCATCGAGGCCATGAATCGCCTCGGCTTATTGAGCTCATACGGCCGCGCCTCTCTCTCTCTTCACTCTCACCCACCGGTATTGGGGGCGGGGCTGGCAGTGGGTGCTATGGAACCGATGTGAACAGCCAAGGGGCCACAGAGCTCGTGCAGGCCACCAGCGCTAGATGGGTTGCGGATTCCGAAAGCGATGTGGTGTGGGCCGGGGAGCACGAGGGTCGTCTCGGTGTTCGCATGGCTCAGTCCGTGCGTGACTTCACGACGGTGTGGTTCGACGTTGGCGACCTGACAATTGGCTATGAGGCATACGTCGCGCCGCCACCGCCGCGTGGTGTAGAAGAGGTCTACCGACAATGCCTGGTTCGTAACCGCGCCTGGTGGAGAGTTCACTTCGCTCTCGACGCCGAAGGTGGGCTTGTCCTGGTTGGGCGCAGCTCACTCGCGGCACTGGACGAGTCGGTGTTGGATGCCGCTCTTGGGTCGATCTACGAGGCAGTGGAGTTGAGCTTTCGAGCGATCGTGGCAGCAGGGTTCGGGCGCGAAAAGAATTCTTGATTTACACATGCCAACAGGGCCTGTGAATAAGGCCCTGTGGATTCTTGTGGGTATGTGGAGAGGTCGGTGATTACCGGCCCAGTTGACATCGGTTAGCCGTATCTGGTTCTCGCGACCGACCTTGGAACGCGAAAACTCATCCACATCGCGGTCCTTGACGCTCGACAACTCTCTGCATACCTTCGCAAAAGCAAGGCCCAAGGTGCCAAGACAGCCAAGACCTCGTTCGGGGAAGTGCGGGGTGGTGGCGGTCGGGGTTCCTTGGGCCTTAGCGCGTGGCTCATGAGGCTTCCGCAGCCGTGTCCGGCGTCATCACCGCCAAACCTGCGTCGAGGTCGGCAACCGAGAAGATCGATCTACCCGGCTGTACGGCGTCGTGAGGGTCTCCCACGTTGAGCCCTGCGTGGCGCCATGTTTCGATGACCTCGACGAGGGGTTGCGCTGTTGCCAGGGCCAATCCATAGAGCGAGGCAGATGGAACGCTGCTCTCTATCACCTCAAGGACCGTCCCGACCCGAAAGAAGGCAGTGGGTCGACCCTTGACCGCCATCCTGAGTCGGGCGGAATGACCCGTTGCGTCAAGTGCAGCCACCGCGACTTCGATATCTGGCACCAACAGCACAACGTGGTCGAGGCTCCAGCCGTCAACTACCTCGCCCGAGACCGCTGCCGCCTCTGGCACTCCGAGCCGGGGCGCGGTGCCATCCCACGACCAGCCGGGTGCCCCGGTGGTGACAGCGACGCCATCGAATTGGGGCACCGCGACGAACCCGAGGTCGTCCCACGGGATCGGCAGTCGGATGCCGGTTAGCGAACTCCGGGTCGTTTCTTGGTTGGCCACAGAGCCTTAGAGCCCGAACATGACTTCTCGTAGGCGGATCGACTCCGTGTCGAAGGTGTCGGGATGAAGGCGCAACTGGCCGAGCCGGAGGCCCCTCATCTCCTCGCCACGATTGGCAACCACCAGCAAACCGTCGTCTTCGTACGAGAGCACGCCGAGGCCACGACAGCGGCCTGACGTGTCATGGAGGCCAACCAACATGTGGTGGAGCCGAGAGAGGTCGAGGCCTTCTGGCAAGGTGGGAGCGAACACCGTTGGCTGCACCCGCCAGCGTTGGCGGGGAGGAGCAAAGGCTTCCTCGAATTTCTTAGCGCGTTCTGCGCGTCGCTCCTCGATCGATATGGGTGCCACAGACGGATCCACCCCGATGAGCTCAACCCTGGCATTGAAGAAGCGGCGCAGCATGTCGACGACCGGCTCCATCTCGCCGCCTCGTTGCAGCGCCACGATCATCTCCGGGCGGCACAGCTCGGCTTTGTGATACTTGAGAGTCTGCCCAATGACGCCCGAAACCGTCCCGCTGGTGTCGAGGACCACCAGGTCGGATTCCGTTCTGGCTTCCTCGACCAGCGACGCCGTGGCTACCACGCTCTGCAGCACGGCGCCGTCTGGCGAGACGGCGCCGACAAAGCGCAGGTCATCGGCATGGTTGAGGCGGTCGAGGTCCTCGGGGCCATGGATCCACTTGAGCCCAACGCAGGCGGGCGGGCCGACCGAGCTGTGGCCGATGTCGGCATCCACCAGAGCGGGGCGTCTTCCGGCGCGCAAGGCCTCGTTCAATAGCCGCTTGGCGAGAGAGGTCTTGCCGGTGTCGGGGCCACCGATGAGCATGACCAGGCCCCGTTCGCGGACCAGGTCGTCGATCAGCGCTGAATGGATCTCTTCGATGCCCATGATTCGATACTACGACTGACTTCGCTGGGCGGGTCCACCGTTAGTCTGCGCGCCATGTCACTTCCAGTGGCGTTCCTCACCGACTACGGCCTAACCGACGAGTTCGTTGGTGTGTGTCATGCTGTGCTCGCTCGGATCGCCCCCGATTCGAGAGTCATCGATATCTCCCATGGAGTGGAGAGGGGCAATGTGCGAGCCGGCGCCTTGACGCTTGTGCGGTCGATTCAGTACATGCCGGAGGGTGTAGCCCTCGCTGTGGTGGACCCGACCGTTGGCACCGAGCGCCGCGGTATCGCCGCCCAAACCCCGTGGGGTTACCTGGTTGGCCCGGACAACGGCCTGTTGGCGCCAGCGGTGCAGATGACCGGTGGTGCCTCGCTCATCGTGTCGCTGGAGGAAGCCAAGTATCAGCTGCCGCGAGATGGCGTTACCTTCGATGGGAGAGACATCTTCGCCCCTGCTGCAGCACTGTTGGCTGCCGGTGAAGTAGAGATCAGCGATCTCGGACCCGAAGTTGAGACGGGTTCGGCGGTTCCGTTGATGCTGCCTCTTGTCGACGATTCCGACGGAATCCTGCGAGGAGAGGTTCTGTGGGTTGACGGGTTCGGCAACGCCCAGACCAACATCACACCGGAGGATATGGCCGCGGTTGGCTTGAAGCTCGGTGCCACCGTTGAGGTGGCGGTAGGGGCAAGCAAGTACCTGGTCGATTGGAGGTCGTCCTACGGCGACGTAGAGCCGGGGGAGGGTGTGGTCCACATCGACTCGTATGGACAGATCGCCGTTGCGGTGCGAGAAGGCAGCGCTTCGGCGGACTTCAACCTGACCGCAAGCAGCTCGGTCGTGATCAGTTCCCCACAGTGACCCACACGCCGAACGCGATCAGGATCAGGGCCAACAAGGCAACGATCACTATCGACGTGGTGGGGCGCATCGAGGGAGCGTAATGAGAGTTGAATTCATCACCCGACAGAATTGTGAACTGTGCGATGAAGCCGAGCAGATCCTGGCCGGGTGGGTGCGGGAACTTGGGCTAGAAGTCGTGGTGACCGATGTCGATCAGGATGAAGCGCTGCTCGAGGTATTCACCGACCGGGTGCCGGTGCTGAGGTCGGCCGACGGCGAAGTAGTGGCCGAAGGACGCTGGGACGCTCGGGCACCTTCCGCTTTGGCCAACGGCGTTTAGAGTTGGCCCAACCGCGGGTGTGGTTCAACGGCAGAACGTGAGCTTCCCAAGCTCGAGACGGGGGTTCGACTCCCCTCACCCGCTCGGCTCTATTGCTTTGCTTGCTTGCCAGCCTCAGTTACGGCCTCGCAAGCAAAAGGCTGGCAAGCAAGCGTGCTGCCGCTCCGGTTGTCACCAAGTCGTGCCTCGGCCGCAGCCCTCGGCTGGATCCAGCTCCGTTCTTCCCTTCTCCCGCTTGCGGGGGAAGTACCCGAGCGCAGCGAGGGGGATGGGGGAGCTGACCCTTCGGGCAGTGGAGGGAAGAGCTATCTGGCCACCAAACTCGCCACTCCCCACAACGTGATCAGAATGCCGACCGACAGCAGCCACCAGGCACGCCCCACCCTGAACTTTCCGGTGGCGCCCTTGGGTTTGCTTCCTCTGCGGTCCATGATGATCGCCCAACCGTTTCCAACAACCAGCGCTGCTCCGACCGCGACGATGGCCTGCACCAGCAGGGTGTCGAGGTCGAAGATGTCTGTCTGCCCGAAGAGGACCATCGGTTCAAGGTAGCGTCGGGGTCATGCGACAGGCCGACGTGCTACGAGTCTTCACCCGAGGCGACGAGGGGGGTAACGGCTTGGGCGTTCTGACTGATCTTGAGGGATTGAACACCGCAGCGATGCAAGCGATCGCGGCAGAGCTCGGCTACTCCGAGACCATCTTCTTGGACGATCCCGATGTCAGGATCTTCACCCCAGCCGCCGAGATGCCGTTCGCCGGGCACCCTTTGGTGGGAGCGGCCTGGTTCGTTGGCCGAGGGAATGACGGCGCCAAGGGAACACTCAACATCGAGATCGGGGAGGTCACTTACGAAATCGTGGATGGCCAGTCCTGGATCTCGCTCGACATGGTGGGACCGGTGACAGAACTCTCGCCGGAACCTCTTTTTGGGATAACGGGCGTCGAGCGAGTAGCAATGGTCGAGACACCGCTTCATTATCTGATGTTGGAGGTGGCAACCGCCGACGAGGTGGCGACGACCACGCCCGATTTCGACGCCATTGTCGCCGACGGGCGACCGGCCTATGTCTTCGCCCAGGATGGTGACGAAGTTCGGGCGCGGTTTTTCGCACCCGAACTTGGGGTGGTGGAGGACCCGGCCACCGGAAGCGCTGCGGTGGCATTGGCAGCCTTGCGTAGCTCTCAGGGGGTCGACAGCGGGGCAGTTGTGATCGACCAAGGTGATGAGGTCGGTCAGCCTTGTCGCATCAATCTGCGTTGGGGCGAAGGGCGCGCCTCTATCGGGGGCACCGTGCGTCAAGACCAGGCTCGTTCGGTTTAAGAGACCCCGAGGTCGCGGCGCCTGAAGCCCCAGTGCGCGACCCCGAGGAATGAAGCAGCAAGGGCCACCAGCACAACGGCACCGAGGGCAGTGACGAGGGCGGCCAGAGCATTCAGCCGGTTTGTCTCAGATCACGCCGATCAAAGAGCATCACCGCCGCCACGACGAGTCCAATGAACAATCCCAGGAGCACCGCTCCGTGGCCCCAGTTCATGCCGTTCAGCAACGGGTCGCTGCTCAGGTAGTAGTGGAATGGGCTCAACTTCGCCAGGCCGTCTAGCCCCTCGCTAAACGGAAGGAACCCGTTCGCCACATAGAGACCGAGTGCGGCTCCGACAGCGCCATAGATCGCCACCCGGGTGCGGCCGGTGGCGGCGCTCAACGCCAGCGCCAGCGCCCCAAAGACCAGGCCGATCAGCGTGCCAAGCAGCGTGGCAGCGGCGATGTTGAGCGGGTTCATCCCGAGCCTGCCCAGCATCGAACCCCCGACCACACCTGCGAAGAGGGCAACCGCCACTATGGCCGCCTGGATGATCATGGCCAGGGTCTTCTGGAGTACCACGGTGGAACGCTTGATTGGGTTGGCCAGCAGCAGACCCATAGTTCGGTTGGCTTCCTCGCCGGCCAGCGCCCGGGCACCGATCGTTACCGTGACCACCATGAAGGCAATCGGAACCATCAGGCCGAACGTCTCTATCTGGTAGAAGCCCTCCGGAGTCGACATGTCGCCGCCCCCGAACATCGCCAGCAGTTCCTCGGGGAATGAATCCGTGAGTTTGACCAGCGTTTCATCGATGAACGTGTACATCGGGCCGATGAGCAGCCCCATCATCAGGAACATCACGTAGGCAACGACGATGAGAATGCCCTGGTTCTCCGACGCCGTCTTGACCCAGACCCGGGAGACGCGGGTCGATCCGGCCAGGCGGTCGACGATCCTCTCCGTCATCGGATAGCCACGGAGCCTGTCGACCAGGCTCACTCGCGTGGTCTGGCCTCTCAGGTCGCGACGATTGACCCCAACAACGGCAGCCGCCGCCAGGAGGCCGATCCCCACGATCAGCACCGAGAGGTGGCCCCAATCGAACCCGTTGAGGTGGGGGTCGGAGCCGCTGTAGTAGTACCAGGGGAACGCCTTGACCCCGCTCTTCAGGCTGTCAACGAGCGGAAGCAGGCCGACGGCGAAGAACGAAATCACCATCACACCGACCGTCGCTCCGGAAGCGAGCGAGGTCTTGCCCGTCCAGGCGCCGATCGCCATGGCCAGGAACCCGTAGAAAACGGCGACGACGAACATGTGGAACACGAGAGCGCCAACCTCTATGCCGGTTACGTCGACGTTCAGGATGTCGGGCACGACGATGCCGGCGAACCACAGGATCACCGCCCCAAGCGCGCTGAGCAGCACGATATTCACCGCCTTGGACGCGAGGATGTGGGTGCGGCTCTTTGGGTTGCCAAGCAGCAACCCCATGGTGCCCTTGCGCTCCTCGCCGGCAATCGACGCCGAGCCCATTGACAGCGCCAGTGAGGCAAGGGTGAGGGCCCCATACGAGCTGTAGATGGCGCCGTATGCGAGGGCACCGACATCGGCGTCGGCCGGGATGTTTATCAGCGCTCGCAGCGCCTCGGGGAGATCCGTGTAGACGGCCAGGTCGATGTCGCGGTAGACCGCCATCCCGAGGAAGAACACAAGGGCAAGGGCCACCGTCCCGATCGCGACGCCCTTCCACCGATCGAGAAAGGTCTTGGTAACGACGGTGGCCAGCATCAGGCACCCGCGTCCTCGTAGTAGGTGAGGAAGATCTCTTCCAGGTTGGCTTCGTGGGTGGTGATGTCGAGCAGGCTGTATCGCTGGGTAACCACTTTCAGCAGCGTCTCCATCTGCCCGTCGAACGACAGGGTCACATGGTGGTTGTCCACCTTCACCTCGCGCACACCGGGGAGGTTCTCGAGGGCGGCCCCGTCCACCGTCTCATCGAAGAAGAGATTGACGGTGCGGATCGCCTTGGAGCGGAGGTCGGCCACGCCTTCGACCGCGATGAGCTGGCCATGGCGGATGACGCCGACCCTGTCCGCTACCCGCTGCACCTCGGAGAGCGTGTGACTGGAGAGGAAGACGGTGCGGCCGTCGGAGGCCACCTCGCGCATCATGGTTTGGAACTCCCGTTGCACCAGGGGGTCGAGACCTGAGCTGGGTTCGTCCATGATCAGCACGTCCGGTTTGTTCATGAACGCCTGAATCAGCCCGACCTTCTGCCGGTTGCCCGACGACAGGTCGCCAACCTTCTTGGTGAGATCGGCATCGAGTCGCTCGGCAAGTGAGCCGACGAAGTCCCAGTCGACGCCACCTCGCAGATTGGCGAAGTAGGTGAGCGTGTCCTTGCCGGTCAGATTCGGGTACATCGCCAGGTCGCCGGGAACGTATCCGATGTGATCGCGGATCTCGACCGACTGCGAGTGGGTGTCCATGCCGAGGATCGAGGCGCGGCCGGAGGTAGGGCGGATCTCGTCGAGGATGGTGCGGATCATCGTGGTCTTGCCGGCGCCATTTGGGCCGAGGAAGCCAAAGATCTCGCCGACTTGGACAGCGAGGTTGAGGTCCACCAGGGCCGGGAAGTTCCCGTAGTGCTTGGTCAATCCCTCGGTGTGGATGGCGATCTGTTCGGTCATGCGGCTTCCTTTGCTGTTCGCGTGATGGCGTTCGGCATCCGTTTCGAGGTTACCGGCCCGTGTCTGGCCCTCCAGGGGAGATGTACCCTTGGCGTTGATGGAATCCAGCTTTCCGTGGCCGAAGCCCGACACCGAAGGACCTCTTGTCATCGGTATCGCTGGGGGCTCTGGCTCCGGAAAGACCACGGTGGCCCACGCGCTATCCGAGTCCGTTCCCGCCGCCTCCATCATCGAGCATGACGCCTACTACTGGGCGCGCGACGACGAACCGTTCGAGCAAAGGACCAAGGTCAACTACGACCATCCCGACGCCTTCGAAACGTCGCTTCTGGTGGAGCACCTCAAGCAACTGCGGCAGGGCCAAGCCATCGACAAGCCGATCTACGACTACGCCCAACACACCAGGTCTGGCGAAACCCGAAGGGTCGAGCCAACCCCGGTGATCATCATCGAGGGCATCCTGGTGCTGGCTGAAGCCGAGCTTCGAGAGCTGATGGACCTCAAAGTGTTCGTCGACACCGACGCCGACATTCGCTTCATACGCCGGTTGGAGCGCGATATCAACGATCGGGGCCGCAGCGTCGAGTCGGTAGTGGCGCAGTATCAGGAGACGGTGCGCCCCATGCACCTTCAGTTCGTTGAAGCGTCAAAGCGCTACGCCGATCTGATCCTGCCAGAGGGCTACTCGGCCCCCGGGGTCGGCACCCTCACTTCGATGGTGCGCGACTACCTGAGCCGGTAAGACCCCCCTCCCGCTTGCGTGAGTGGTAGGGGGAGGGTGTCAACCCGTCCGAAGATGCTCTTGAAAGGCGCAACCGCCCGATCGAGTGGTGGCAGCCAAAGAACGAGGAATGAGTCGTGGCATCGGAGCCGTGGTCGCGGCTGAGGCCTGCATCTTCGCTAGCGGTCGCCACCCCCTCCTTACCTCCCCCGCTTGCGCGGGGAGGAATCAAAAAGCGAGGGAGGGGGAGTTCAGGCTTAGCGCGCGGCTATCGCTTCGATCTCGACGTCGAAGCCACCGGGCAGGCCGCCAGCCTGGAAAGCAGCCCGGGCAGGGAACTGCCCCTCTGAGAAGTAGCTTCCGTAGACCTCGTTGACGGCTGCATAGTCGCCAATGTCGGCCAGGTAGACGTTGGTCTTGGCGATGTCGTCGAACCCCAGGCCAACTCCTTCGAGGATGATCTTCAGGTTCTCCATCACTCGCTTGGCCTGGGTGGCGACGTCGCCCTCTACCCGCTCTCCGTTCGTCGGGTCGATGGCGACCTGGCCAGCGATGAAGACGAGGCCGTGGGCCTCGGTGGCCACGTTGTACGGCCCCATGGGCGCGACGGTTCCGTCGATGGAATGGACTTGCTTGGGCATGAGACCTCCTGGTTGGAGGCCGAGCCTAGGAACCGCTGAGGTGCGTCGGACCTAGTTGAAAGAGTTGCCGCAGCCGCAGCTGTGGGAGACGTTGGGGTTGGAGATCTTGAAGCCGGCGCCCTGTAGTCCGTCGACAAAGTCGACCTCGGTGCCCTGGATCATCTCAGCCGACTGGCGGTCGATGACGACCTTGACGCCGTCGAAATCCTTGACGAAATCCTCTAGCTCGTCGAACTTGGAGTCGAAGAACATCTCGTATTGGAACCCGGAGCAGCCACCGGCCTTGACGCCGAGACGCAACGCCTGGGCGTCTTCCTCAGCATCGATGAGCTCGCGAACCTTGTCGATGGCGGGGGGTGTGAGCGTGATCATGTTCTGCGGATCTCCTTTTGGAACTGGGAGTATATCGGTGTTGTTGGGGTTGTATGAGAGGGTTTTCCAGCACCCAAGTCAACGTAGGATTCGAGCAATGCCTTCCATTTCTGACGTCGAATCTGCCCTGCGCGGGGTAATGGACCCCGAGCTGGGCGGCGACATCATCGAGCTGGGCATGGTGCCCAAGATCGAGCTCAGCGACGAAGGAGACGCCACTATCCACGTGGCGTTGACCATCGCGGCCTGTCCCATGCGCGACCAGATCGAGGGCGATGTGGTGCGCAAGGTTGAGGCGATGCCCGGTATCCGCTCGGCCAAGGTGGAAGTAACCGCGATGACCCAGTCGCAGCGTTCCGACCTTATGGCGAAGGCTCGCTTCATGGCCCGCGAGGAGGCCCAGCCAACGCAGGTGAACCCGATGACGAGGGTTATCGCTGTGGGCTCCGGCAAAGGAGGAGTCGGCAAGTCCTCGGTGAGCGTCAACCTGGCCGTTGCGCTCAAGGAGCTGGGTTACAAGATCGGGGTGCTCGACGCCGATATCTGGGGCTTCTCGTTGCCGCGAATGTTGGGAGCGACCGGCAGGCTCGAAGCCAACGAAGATCGCAAGATCGTTCCCGAAGACGCCAACGGCATCCAGCTGGTCTCGACCGGTTTGCTGGTCGAGACCGAGGACACCGCGCTCATGTGGCGCGGCTTGATGCTGTCAAAGGCGTTGGAGCAGTTCCTGCAAGATGTGGCGTGGGATCAGGATCTCGACTATCTGATCCTGGACCTACCGCCCGGTACGGGGGACATCCAAATGGCTCTGGCCAGACTGCTGCCTCAGGCAGAAATGATCGTCGTCACCACGCCTCAGAAGGCCGCCCAGAAGGTGGCGGCTCGGGTGGCCGACATGGCGCGCCGCTCTTTCATGCCGGTGGTGGGCATCATCGAGAACATGTCTGGCTTCACAACCCCGAGCGGTGAGCACTTCGATCTGTTCGGTGTCGGAGGCGGTCAGGAACTGGCGGATGAACTAGGCGTGCCGCTTATCACCCAAGTTCCGCTCGATCCCGAGGTAGTGGCTGGCGGTGACGGTGGCGCTCCCGTGGTTAGCGCCAAACCCGACTCCCCTTCCGCCGAGGCGTTCAGGCAAGCTGCCAAGCAACTGACCCAGCTGGTGCCCCCCGTCGAGGACGAAACCTGCACTGCCCGTATCAAAGTGTTGGAAGACCAGCTGGAACGTCTACAAGCAGACTCAACCGACGCTTAGGTGGTCGCTGACCGCGGCCACCCGGTAAGGGAATAGCTCGGCGGTCATAACGCTCTCGACCACGGCAGGGTCTTCGTCCACGAACTGCTGTGCCTCGACCCCGTTCGTCGCCTCGAAGATCACGATCCCGAACGACGACGGGTCTGTGTTCTGAGTGCGGCCAGCCAGCAGCACTTTGCCCGCAGACGCAAGCCGGTCGAGCCGTGCGAAGTGGCGCGACACGGTGTCTTGCTCGGACGGGGTTCCGCCGTCGACCAGCATTTCGGGCCTGGTGACCTTCAGGGTGTAAAGGAATTGGGCCATGGTGTTGTGAGCGTATCCCCCCACCGCCCGAAGGGTGGGGGATAAGGTCGGGCTCGGTCGAGTCCTGCTCAACCTCGACTGTCGCCCTCCTCTGTGCCGCCTTCGGCGGCGGTCTCGTTGTAGGTGCCGGAGTGCTCGAAGAGCACGCAGGCGGAGGGGGAGCTGAAGTGCAGCACATCGAGGCACGGTGCAAGTCTGCGCAGGGTCAGCTCCCCCATCCGCTTCGCGGTCGTTGCGGGCCCATAGGAAGGCGATCGATCGCCTGCTGTCGCTCCCCCATCCCCTCGGGCCTTTGGCCCGAGGTATTTCCCCCACCCTTCGGGCGGGAGAAGAGAAGAGCTCGGGGTACTTCCCCCGCAAGCGGGAGAAGGGAAGACCGCCTGCTGCGACCGACCGCCCTTCGCTATGGCACACTGGGGTCAACGGAGAAAAGAGAGCTATGCCGTATCGCACCATCATCGAGCCATTCCGAATCCACAGCGTCCAGGCCATCGACCTTCCCAACGAGGCACAGCGCCAAGCGGCTCTGGAGCGCGCTGGATACAACCTCTTCTTCCTCCATGCCGATGAGGTGATCATCGACCTCCTCACCGACTCGGGGACCGGCGCCATGTCGGCGAAGCAATGGGCGGGAATGATGGTTGGCGACGAGTCCTACGCAGGATCTCGCTCCTATTACCGCTTTCGGGACACCGTGAAGGCCCTCACTGGCTTTTCCGAGGTCATCCCGACTCATCAGGGGCGAGCCGCAGAACACATCTTGTTCACTGTGGCTGTAAGCAAGGGCCAGGTCGTTCCTAACAACACCCACTTCGACACCACGAGGGCCAATGTCGAGTATCGGCAAGCCGAAGCCAGGGATCTGGTCATTCCCGAGGGCAAGGATCCCGACGCCACCCACCCATTCAAAGGGAACATGGACGTTGAGGCACTCGAGCGGACCATCGAGGAGGTTGGGGTAGATCGTATCCCCTTCGTCATGGTGACGGTTACCAACAATTCCGGAGGCGGCCAGCCAGTGTCGATGGCCAACCTAAGGGCGGTGCGCGAGGTGTGCGACAGGCATGGGCTTAAGTTCATCCTCGACGCCTGCCGCTTCGCCGAGAACGCATGGTTCATCCACCTCAGAGAGGACGGCTACGCAGATCACTCGCCCCGCGAGATAGCCGAGGAGATGTTCTCCATCGCCGACGGCTGCACCATGTCGGCCAAGAAGGACGGCCTCGCCAACATCGGTGGATTCGTCGCTCTCAACGACACCGAGTTGGCCAACGAGTGCCGCAACCTGCTGATCCTCACCGAGGGTTTCCCAACCTACGGTGGCCTTGCCGGGTACGACCTCGAAGCCATCGCCATTGGCCTCGAAGAGGTAACCCACCCCGAGTATCTGCGCTACCGGATCCGATCAACCGCTTACCTTGCGGACAAAATCACCGCTGCCGGGGTGCCCATTGTGAGCCCGCCTGGTGGACACGCCGTCTACATCAACGCCGGAAGGATGCTTTCTCATATCCCGTCTCATGAGTACCCGGCCCAATCGTTGGCTATCGAGCTGTATCGCAACGGGGGAGTTCGCGGGGTAGAGATCGGCTCAGTCATGTTCGGGCGTCCCAAGCCAGATGGGTCAGAGGAGCCGGCCCAGATGGAACTGGTGCGGCTGGCCATTCCCCGCCGGACCTACACCCAAAGCCACATCGATTACGTGGCGGAGGTTGTGATCGATGTTGCGAAATCGGCCTCTGACATGAGGGGATATCGGATCACAGAACAGGCACCTTGGCTGAGGCACTTCACGGCCCGCTTCGAGTCCGTCGCCTAACGGATGGCGGAGGGGATACCGGAAGGAGAGGCCACAACCACCGGAATTAGGTCCTTCATTGTGGTCTGGTTGGGTCAGCTGGTTTCGATCAGCGGGACCACGCTTTCAGCTTTCGGATTGCAGCTATTTGTTTTCGTGGAGACGGGTTCGGTAACCAAGTTGTCCTTCGTTGTGTTGGCATTTGCCGTTCCAGGGATTGTGTTGGCACCCATGGCGGGTTCCGTCGCCGACCGTTTCGATCGCCGCCTCGTCATGCTCATCGCCGACGGGGTGGCCGGCGCAGCCACTTTGATTACGGCCGGTTTGTTCTTCTCAGACGCTCTCGAGCTCTGGCATATCTACCTGCTGGTGGCGGTGGGATCCGGGGCCAACGCCTTTCAGGAGCCGGCGTGGCTGGCTTCGATTCCGATGCTGGTCCCCAAGGAGCAATTGGGGCGAGCGAATGGCCTGGTCCAGTTGAACCAGGGCATATCCATCGTGGTGGCGCCCGCCGCCGCCGGGGCGTTGCTTGCCATCGGAGACCTGGGTCTGGTCCTCATGGTGGATGCGGTCACGTTCGTTGTTGGTGTGCTGGCACTGGCATCGGTCAGATTCCCTCGACTGGTAAGGGAAGACCGGGCTGAGGCAACTGTCGGCAAGGACGCGCTCAAGGCATGGCGCTATCTCCGGGAGCGGCCCGGTCTATTCGGCTTGCTGTGGCTGTACAGCGGGGTCAACTTCATGCTTTCGTTCGGAAATGTGTTGTTCATCCCCCTCATCCTGTCCTTCTCAACCGAGGCCGCCGCCGGGGCCGTGCTGGCGGCGGCAGGATTTGGCGCCATTGTGGGGAGCCTCGCGATGGCCGCTACTGGAGGGCCCAAACGCTTGGTGCGTGCCGTCTTGGGGAGCCTCCTCTTCATAGGGGTCTTCAGTGCCATGGCGGGCTTGCGTGCTTCCGTTCCGTTCATCGCGGTGGCGGTGGTGCTGCTGATGCTCAGCGTTCCCATCGCCAACACGGCCAGCCAAGTGATCTGGCAGACCAAGGTCGAGCTTGGAATGCAGGGCAGGATCTTCTCGCTGCGGAGGATGATCTCGTCGGCGGTTGCCCCGGCTGCCATTCTCTTGGCCGGTCCGCTCGCCGACAAAGTCTTCGAACCCCGATTCGAGGAAGGCGGGGGATTGGCCGACAGCGTCGGCTCGGTGATCGGAACCGGGCCTGGAAGGGGCATCGGGTTCTTGCTTGTGCTCAGTGGAATTGGGGCGATCGGCCTGGCCGTGGTCGGCTGGCTCGTGCCTCGCATCCGCAATATCGAGACCGACCTCCCGGACCAAGTAGGACAAACGGTCGCGGCGGGGTGACCCTTCACTGTTAGCTTCCTCGACTCGGGCACCCATCCGAGGACCTATGACCCAGTCCAACCCCCAAGTCCGCACCGCTCCATCGCGCCGCCGTTTCCTCGGCTGGCGCATTGCGGTATTGGCGACGATCACTGCCACGATGACCGGACCTGGTCAGACGATCGGCGTCTCCGTGTTCGTCGATCCGATGATCGCCGATCTCAGCCTGACCCGCTCGCAAGTCGCCACCGCCTACCTCATCGGCACTCTCACGGGAGCCCTTGCTCTTCCGTTCGTTGGACGCTGGGTGGACCGGGTCGGATCGCGCCGGGCCATGACGTTGATAGGCCTCGCTTTCGCTTCCGGACTCGTGGTCATGAGCGGGGTCAGGGGTTTCGTCA
>JAOTWH010000212.1 GCA_029863035.1 Acidimicrobiia bacterium
GAGCCGAGGATGGTGATGCGCATGGCCCGGAGTGTACGGCACGACCGCGACAGGACCGCATGGGGAATCGGATTCGAATCAGTCGACGACCTCCAAAGCTACTTCGTTGAACGTTCCCTCCTGAAGAGAAAAGCCACGGACGTCGGGCGTGCCACCCGGCCCGACAATGAAGTAGACCCAGTCCGGTTCCGCCGCCAGCCGAAGGTCCGTTGCCGACGGAAACGCGGCCGAATGGGGATGGGAGTGAAAGGCTCCGGCCAGCTCCCATCCGTGCGATTCTGCGTGCTGCAGAGCGCGGAAATGTTCGGTCGGATCGATGGTGTAAGCCGATTCTGAGTGCTCCGCGTTGGTCAGGCAGTAGACCATTCGCAGCCTTCCCGCTTGGTCGGCAGCCAGCAGGCCGCAGGCCTCTTCGGGATAGGTGAACCGGCTGTGGGCGATCATCGCCTCGTGGATCTGAGCGGGGAGCGCGAGGCTGGGCTCATTGCCCTGATGTCCCTTCACGACCGATCGGCCCCAGATCTGAGAAAGGCGATGGCCACTTCGGGTGAGGTGGTCCGCGGCATGGGTGGTAGCGATCGGAGGATGTGACGACCGTACCGGCGCTTCATCAGGCGAGAATCGAGCAGGGCTACCAATCCCCGGTCTTCGGTGGTTCTGATCAACCGGCCGGCACCCTGGGCGAGCAGGATGGTCGCTCGCGGCAGATCAATGGCGTTGAAGGCAGACAGGCCGGCCAACTCGGCCGCTTCCCGTCGAGCAGCCCACAAGGGGTCGTCGGGTCTGGGAAAGGGAAGCTTGTCGATGACCACCAGCTCGAGCGACCGTCCCGGCACGTCTAGACCCTCCCAGAACCCCATGGTGGCGACCAGCACGGAGGTCTCGTCCTGTTCGAATTGCTCCACCAACCGCCGCTTGGGTAATTCGCCCTGCACCAAAACCGTGAAAGGCATCGATTCCTTGAGCCGATTCGCCAGCGCTTCAACCATCCGGTAGCTCGTCGTCAGGACGAGGGCCCGACCCCCGGACGCCTCTACGAGCCGTTCGGTCTCGTTGAGCGCAGCCGCCTGATAATCAGGAGATCGAGGTTCGGGAAGTCGAGCGGCGACATAGATACGGGCTTGCTCGTCGTAGTCGAACGGGCTGCCGACCTGCGCCGACCGATAGCCGAGCGGCGGATCGGCGTCCTCTTCGAAACCAAGCCGGCCGGCCACCGATCGCAGTGAGCCCCCGACCGACAGCGTGGCGCTCGTCATCACCACCGGCCTCACAGACAGCAAGTGTTGAGCCAGCAAGGGCCCCACCTCCACGGGCGCAAGACGAAAAGAGGGGCGACTGCCCTCGGACTCTACCCAGGCGACGTGACCATCCGGCGGGCTCATGGCCATGGCGATATCGCCCGCCAGATGGCCCCCCATACGCAGGACGCGGGCGCGGGCTCCCAGCGATCCCGGGGTTGTCGGTTGGGAACCGCGAATGGTCTTCAACACATCCCCAACCGTTGCGGCCGCGGCGGACAAAGAGCTACCAAGGGCAGTGGAAGACGGTTCGGAGATCCTTCCGAGCGGTGTCTGTTTCAGCGCATCGTCCACTGCACGCACCCGCCGGGTCAGATCGCTGAGCAGGCCGCGCGCTGAGGCTCCCCCCAGATAGGTCGCAGCAGACCTCTGGAACTGCCAGAAACGCCCATCGGTAATGTCGACCCCAAAGGCAGATGCCATGGTGTCTTCGAGTCGGTGCGCCTCGTCGAAAACGACCAGGTCGTGTTCGGGGAGAACACTTCCGCCCATCATCAAGTCCGCTCCGTACAGGTGGTGGTTGACCACCACCACATCGGCTTCCTGTGCCTTATCCAGGGCGGCCATCGCAAAGCAACTATCGCCCTGTGGGCACCCGTCGCGCCCCGGGCACTCGACACCTGCCACCGATAGCTCTGTCCAGAGTTCGTCGGGAACGTGCTCGGGCAGATCGTCGCGATCGCCCGTGCTGTTCAAGTCGGCCCACTCCGCCAGCAGCCGGATGGTTTCGGGAAGGACCTCGTCTTCAAAGAGACCCTGCTGCGAAGAGCCTCCTTCCGCTTCGAGGCGTTCGACCAAGCGCGACCGGCAGAGGTAGTTCTTACGGCCCTTGACCGTGGCCCAGCTGAATCCGATCCCGATCTCGGCGAGCACGCCGGCCAGGAAGGGAAGATCGCGGGTGGAGAGCTGGTCTTGGAGGCTCTTGGTGGCAGTCGACACCACAACCCGCCGGCCGGAAGATAGGGCCGGGATCAAATATCCGAATGATTTCCCGGTACCCGGACCTGCCTCGCAGAGCACATGAGCACCATCCTCGATGGCCTCTGCAATGGCTGTGACCATCTCGACCTGGCCGCTCCGGCGCCGCCCCCCGGGTTTGCTGTCCACGACATGCTCGAGAGCCAGCAGAGCGCGCTCGGACAGCCGGTCGGGAAGGTCTGTGTGCACGGTCACGGTGCGTCATGGTAGGCCGGGTTATCTGCCTGGACCGGATCAGTTCAGACCCCTGCAGCAGGTGCCGATAATTGAGGTACCGACTTGTCGGATATGGTTGAGGCAATATGGATCGAAACATCGGCATCCTGACGGCCGGGGGCGATTCGCCCGGTCTCAACGCAGCCATTCGCGGCATCGGTAAGGCCGCCCATCGCACCTACGGCATGAATGTGATCGGATTCCGCGATGGGTTCCGGGGGCTCATGCAGAACCGCACCATCCGGCTCGACGGCTCGCGACTATCCGGCATTCTGACCGCCGGTGGCACCATTCTCGGAACCAGCCGCGACAAACCCCACAAGATGCCGGTCGGCGGCCGGACGATGGATATGACGGACCTGATGGTCGAGAACTATCACGAGAACCATCTAGACGCATTGGTTTGTCTCGGAGGCGGCGGCACACAAAAGAATGCGCTCCATCTGGCCAAAGCCGGCCTGCGCGTGCTCACCTTGCCGAAGACGATCGACAACGATGTAGCGATGACGGATGTGACTTTCGGGTTCGACACCGCTCTGACGATCGCCACGGAAACCATTGATCGCCTGCACTCCACGGCACATAGCCATCACCGCATCGTTGTGGTCGAGGTTATGGGACATAACGCCGGCTGGCTGGCACTCGGATCCGGGCTGGCCGGCGGCGCCGACGTGATTCTGATTCCAGAGATCCGCTATGACCTCGAGCGGGTTGCCCAGGCGGTCATCGAGCGGCGCCAGGCGGGCAGCACTTTCAGCATCATCGCGGTTTCCGAAGGCGCTCTTTCTCAGAAACAAGCCAACACCCTCGAGAAGTGGCGGGCCCGCAAGAAGCAAGCCGCCACCGAAGA
>JAOTWH010000213.1 GCA_029863035.1 Acidimicrobiia bacterium
AAGAGACCAGAGAGATAGTGAGCGGTGAGGCCTTGCCGTCGAGGAGCTCTTCGATCAGGGTTGCTTTTCGCTCCGCCGGAAGTCGAATGTCGCCGAGCGCATCGCGTAGTTCCGCGGACCCCTCGACGGCGCGCGCAACTCGCAATAACTCATCGGACACCTTGTCCAACTCGCCCTCTGCGGATGCGATCTCGGCGATTCCTGCGGCGTATCCCTCGGCCTGGCTCATCAGCCTCCGATACCTCCCAGCTCATCGATGTAGCGGTCGACAAGGGCTTGCTGGGCGTCGCGATCGATGCCTCCCGCAACCACCTTCTCGGCCACGTCGAGAGAGAGCGATGTCACCTCGGAGCGAAGATCCGCACTGAGCCGTTCGCGCTCGGCCGCCGACTCCTCTTGAGCGCGCCGGGCGATGCCGCCGGCCTCAGCTTGGGCCTTGGCGATCATGTCTGCCTTCATCGATTCGGCTGTTTGGCGTGCTTCTTCGATGATGCGATCGGCTTCGGTGCGGGCGCCCGCTAGCTGCTGGTTGTAGTCGTTCAACAGGCTCTCGGCCTCCTGCTTGGCGCCCTCGGCCTCTTGGAGCTGCCCGGTGATAGCCGCCTGGCGGTTCTCCAAGGTCACTTTCAGTTGGGGCAGCGCGTACTTCCATACCACCGCGAAGATGATGGCGAATGCGATGATCCCTGCGATGAGCTCCGAAGACTCCGGAAGAAGGAGGTCTATCCCCTCCGACGGTGCTTCTTCTTCGGCCTGCGCCAGGAATTGCGCTGCGATAAGCATGGCGTTCATTTCGAGTCCTTCCTCAGGCGATGAAGAAGAGCACGAACCCGATGAGGGCTAGCGCCTCCGTGAACGCGATACCTAGGAACATGGTTGTGCGGGCAACGGCTGCGGCTTCTGGCTGGCGCGCCATCGCTGTGATGGCGTTCCCAACCACGATGCCGATGCCGATGCCGGGGCCGATCGCTGCCAGGCCGTAGCCCACCAATGCGATGGCTCCTTTGAGCTCCTCGACCATTTCGGTTTCTCCTTTTCGAGTAGTCCTAATGCTCCGGATGAACTGACGTCTGGATGTACACCGCAGACAACAGAGTGAATATGTAGGCCTGCAGCACAGCTACCACGATCTCAAAGACGTATATGCCGAGGCCGAACAAGAACCATGGGACGCCGATCACTGCCCGTGCCCCGATGTCACCAACGCTGGACATGAAGATCCAGCCCGATGCCAATAGCAATGTCAGCATCAGGTGGCCGGCCACCATGTTGGCGAACAGCCGCACGGCCAGCGTTATCGGCCGCAGGACGAATATCGAGACCAGTTCGATGAGACCGACTAGTGGGCGCAACGCGACCGGAACCGACTTAGGCCAGATCGTGTCGAAGAAGTAGTGGTGCTGGTTCTTGGCGAAGCCAACGAAGACGAATATCACCCAGGTCATAACGGCCATGAACAACGGCAGCGCCATACGCGACATGATCGGGAAGTTGATGAACGGCGTAACCTCGAACAGGTTTCCAACGATGATGAACAAGAAGAGTGAAAGCAGATACGGCGTATAACGAGCGCCCTCGGGCCCGATGATGCCAATCGCTACCTCGTCCTTCACGAAGGTGATCATGCTCTCGACCGCGGTTCCGAACTTGGTGGGGACGACGCGGTTACCCCGTAGCCCGAAGAAGAGCATGGCAAGCACAATCACCATTGCCAGGAAGATGAGAAAGACGGTCTTGGTGAAGTGGAAGCCGCCTATCGAGAAGAGAGCTTCCTTGAACTCGAACAGCTCGAGCACGTCGGCAGGCGCGCAGATGATCTCTTCTGCGGGATCACAAGCGCCCGACGCCAGAATCAACTCCACTCCAACTCCTTTTTATCTCCGTTAACCATCGCCACCGCCTCCCAAGTGAGGAGCGCCATGTAGCTCACTACTGCGGTGAGACCTAGCGCCAGTCGGTCGAGTTCGACCAGGCTGACGGCAACCACCATTGCCAAGGTGATCAGCCCGAGCCGGAGGAAGAATCCGAAAAGGGCGGCGGCATGATAAACCGCCAGCGAGTGCCGAGCGGCTATTGAGAGAGCCCAGCCGGTGACCAGGAAATTCACGACAACGATGCCGAGCCCGATCGCCGAAGCCAGGGCTCCGTCCCAACCGCTGGTCACCCAGAACAAGGCGATGAGCGGAGGACCCACATAGACACTGCGGGCCACGATGTGTCGTGCCAACACGGCCTCGATGTCGTGGCGACCGGGTACCGCGGTTGAGGCAGTCACGACGTGTTCTCCTTGTACCAAGCCATCATCCTGAAGAATCCACCGACTGCGGCCACGACGATGAAGCCCACCGTGAACCAGGGATCGGTATTGAGCCAGAGGTCGAGCAGATATCCAATGAGAAAGCCCGAAAGGATGGTCGCTGAGAAATTGCCTGCCCCCGCCCAACCGTCGCGCATGGCGCCGGTGACCTGTTGGTGTGCGGTAGGTCCCCTCATCTCGCCTTCAGAGTTTGTGAATTCTTTCACAATGTAGGGGTGGAGCCGGTTCTGTGCCAGTCCTCAAACATGGCCTGGAAACTCCTTTGGATAGGGCGGGAACGCCGCTGCCAGCTCGGAGGCTCGCTTCGATAGCCCGTCGAGAACGGTCTGGTCCTGCCAGCCCTTGAGTGCCCCGGTGATGATCTCCCCCACCTCACCCATCTCGGCCTCCCCCATGCCCTGGGTTGTCGCGGCCGGCGTCCCCATTCGCAAGCCGGAAGTTATGTACGGAGGACGGGGGTCGAAGGGGATGGCGTTGCGATTCAGGGTGATGCCGATGTCGTTGAGCATGGTCGAGGCCACCTTGCCGTCGAGTTCGGGATCGATGGAACGGAGGTCGACCAGCAGCAGGTGGTTGTCGGTGCCGCCGCTCACGATGCGTGCTCCGTTTTCCATCAGCGAGCCGGCAAGAGCCTTGGCGTTGACCACCACCTGGGCCGCATAGGCCTTGAACTCATCGGTGGCGGCCTCGGCGAAGCACACTGCCTTGGCTGCGATCTGGTTGAACAAGGCGCCCCCCTGAACGTTGGGAAAAACGGCCTTGTCTATCTCTTTGCCGAACTGCTCGTTGGCCATGATCAGCCCGCCGCGCGGTCCTCGCAACGCCTTGTGAGTGGTGCAGGTGACGATGTGGGCATGCGGCACAGGGTTGGGATGGGCGCCACCCGCGATGAGCCCGATTATGTGAGCCGCGTCCACCAAGAGGATGGCTCCCACCTCGTCTGCAATGGCGCGGAACTCAGCCCAGTCAAGAACGCGCGAGTACGCCGAGTAGCCAGCC
>JAOTWH010000040.1 GCA_029863035.1 Acidimicrobiia bacterium
CCCGGTCGCTGGCGATGGGTGACGATCCCGCCCACTCGGGCCTTGGAGCCGTGGCGCTTGCGGCCCAGGGCTTCGGCGATGGTGACGCATCCCTGTGATGTCAACCTCTCCCTCACGAAGCTGACCGGGTGAATCACCGACACGCCGGTCGACCACAGGTCGGCCTGGTGTCCCTCGTATGAGGTCATCTCCTTCAGTTGCGGGGCCTCGCTCCCCTCGGCGATGGCAAGACGATCGGGCCCCAGCCCGGCCAACGCACCGGCGGCCCACAGGCCCTCGCGCCGTTCCAACCCAAGCGACCCCAACGCCCCCGAGGCGGCCAGGCCTTCGATGGCATCGGAGCCGAGCCCCGTCCGTTGCGCCAGGTCCTCTGGCGAAGTGAACGGACCGCCTACCTGGCGGGCGGCCTCGATGCGGGTGACCTCGGCGTCGCCCAGGTTGCGGACGTATCGCAACCCCATCTGTAGTGCCACCGCTGGGCGCACCGGATCGTCTAGCGGTCCTCTCGCCCGCCGCCACGTCATGCCGTAGTAGGTGGCGGTGTGGTCGGGGTCGGCCTCATGGGGAACCACGGTGCAGTCGAAATCGGAGGCGTTGATGTCGGGGGGCAGCACCACCACCCCGTGGCGGATGGAGTCCTGCGCCAAGGTGTTGGGCGAGTAGAAGCCCATCGGCTGGGCGTTGAGCAGCCCGGCCAGGAACTCGGTTGGCCAGTGATATTTGAGCCACGACGAGGCATACACGATGTAGGCGAACGACACCGAGTGGCTCTCGGGGAAGCCGAACGAGGCGAAGCCCTGCAGCTTGTCCCAGATCTCGTCGGCGGCGGTGCCGGTGACGCCTTTGCGGGCCATGCCGTCGTAGACCTCGTCGCGCAACTTGGACATGGCCTCATCGGACCGCTTGTGGGTCATCGCCTGGCGCAGCCGATCGGACTGGCCGGCGCTGAACCCGGCGCACACCCTGGCCAGCTCCATCAACTGCTCCTGGAACACCGGCACCCCGAGGGTCTTGCGGAGGATCGGCTCGGCCAACGGATGGGGATAGCGCACCGGCTCCTCGCCGTTACGGCGACGCAGGTAGGGGTGCACCGAGTGGCCCTGGATGGGCCCGGGGCGAATGAGGGCCACCTCCACCGCCAGGTCGTAGAAGTCCTTGGGCTTCATGCGCGGCAGCGTTGCCATCTGGGCGCGCGACTCCACCTGGAACACACCGACCGTGTCGGCTTTGGTCAACATGTCGTAGATGACCGGCTCCTGGTCGATGGTGGCCAGGTCGATGTCGATGCCGTGGACATCGCGAATGGTGTCCACGGTGAGGTGCAGAGCGTTGAGCATGCCGAGGGCCAACAGGTCGAACTTCACCACCCCCATGGCGGCGCAGCTCTCTTTGTCCCACTGCAGAACCGAGCGATCCTCCATGCGGCCCCACTCCAGTGGCACCACCTCCCACAACGGCCGATCGGCGATGACCATGCCACCGGAGTGGATGCCCATGTGGCGGGGAAAAGCGTCGAGGCGTCGACAGGCGTCGTAGATGAAATCGGTGGTGAGGCCCTCGGGCAGGTCGAGTTCGGTGGCGATGTTGGCCGGGCGACGGGTGTCGAGGTACTTGGTGAGGCCGTTGACCTGCGCCTGGGTGAGCCCGAACGTCTTGCCGACGTCCTGTAGCACCGAGCGGGCCCGGTAGGTGATGACGTTGGCCACCATTGCCGCTCGCTCCCGCCCGTAGCGCTGATAGCAGTACTGGATCACCTCTTCTCTTCTCTCCGCCTCGAAGTCGACATCGATGTCTGGCGGGCGGCCCCGCTCCTCAGAAAGGAACCGCTCGAAAGGAAGGTTGAGCCGGATGGGGTCGACCCTGGTGAGGCCGAGGCAGCGACACACCGCCGAGTCGGCCCCCGAGCCACGAATCTGGCAGTAGATGTCGCGGCCGCGGGCGAACTGGACGATGTCCCACACCACGAGGAAGTAGCCGGGGAACTCGAGGTCGTTGATCACCTTCAGCTCGTGCTCGAGACGCTGCTCGGCGCGCCAGTCGATGCCTCCTGCTCCGTCTGGGTACACCTCCCGCGCTCCCTCCTGCACCAGGTGGCGCAGGTACTCGGCCTCGGTGGTGAAGGCGCCGGGTAACCCGAAATCTGGAAGCCGAGGTGCCACCAGTCGGAGGTCGAAGGCCAGCGAGGCGGCCAGGTCGGCAGCTCGCTCCACCGAACCGCGGTAACGGCCGAGGCGTTGCGACATCTCGGCAGGTGACTTCAGATAACGCTCATCGGTGGCGGGGCGGAAGCCGTCGTGGGCGTCGAGGTTGCGCCTGCCCCCGATTGCTGCCAGCACCTCAGCCAGGTCGGCCTGGGAGCGATCGTGATAGTGAGCGTTGTTGGTGGCGACGGTTGGCAGGCCGAGACGAGAAGCCACCTCCCAGATGAGGTCGTTGCGGGGGTCGTCCTCCGGCATGCCGTGGTGCCACAACTCCAAGTAGAAGCGACCGGGGAACATGTCTCGCAGTCGTGAGGCGTGGCGCATGGCACCTTCCAGGTCGCCCGCCGCAGCGACGCGCCCCACCGCTCCCTGGTGACACCCGCTGAGAGCGACCAGGTCACCCAGCCCGGCGGCTTCGGTGAGGTCCTCGTACGAATACTCGGGGCGATCCTTTCGGCCGCGAAACTGAGCCTGGGTGATGAAGTGGCTGATGGCGGCATAGCCCTGCGGCGAGGGGGCCAACAGCACCAGGTGATCGAGGTCGGGGGTGTCGGTCGGCTTCGAGCCGTGCATCGGGTGAGTGCGGCCTCTTCTCTTCCCTTCCCCCTCAGGGGGAAGTACCTCGGGCCGCAGGCCCGAGGGGATGGGGGTGGAGTCGGCCACATCGTCTCCACCCTCTTTCCTTCTCCCGCTTGCGGGGGAAGTACCCCGAGGGGAGCGAGGGGGGATGGGGGAAGCATCCTCTGCGGGGCCCTGAGGCGCGTCGGAGTTCTCGAACATCCGCTCCCCCTCCGACCTCGGGCTTTGCCCTCGGCCACCTCCCCCACCCTTCGGGCGGGGGAGGCCAATCTCGGCTCCGTACACCGCCGGCATCTCGAAGGCTTCGGCAGCTTGATGGAAGCGAACCGCCCCGTAGAAGCCGTTGTGGTCGGTTATCGCCAATGCGGTGTAACCGAGATCGAAGGCCCGCTGTATCAGGTCGTCGGCCCACGAAGCACCATCTTGGAAGCTGTAGTTGGTGTGGCAGTGCAGTTCGGCGTAAGAGATTCGGCGCCCCATAGGGACGCCGAATACTATCGAACATATGTTCGGTTGGCTACTCCGCCACTAGGCGGGAACGATCGCCGCCTTCACGGCCTCAGTGGTTTCATCGTCGAGATCCTCCAAGCCGTGGACGCTCTTGGCATGCTCCGTCGCGGCCTGAAGTGTCTCTTCCTCAGTCTCGCCGGAGACCTTGCCCTCGCAGCCGGGAATCACGTTCTTGCACTCGAACTCGTATCCCATGGTCACCTCCTCGACGCACAGTTTATCGATGCCAACCAGCTACCTTCTATCTGGAGATGTACGAGCCGTTCGACCCCGACCTGGCCGAGATGGCTGCCCAGCGCAGCCGGCGCAACCGCATCCGATCGATCATCGTGGTAGTTGTTGTGGCGTCGATGCTGGCTGTCTACGGCTTCAGCAACTTGTTCAACGCCTCACGAAGCCGTACTCCCCCGGTCACCACGGTCGATTTCGTCCAGACCTAGGGGACAGCTGAGCAACACATGTCACGCATCTCGGCGGCCAGTTCCGCCACTCGCTACGTCCTCGATCCCGCCATTACTTGTCCAGTAGTGCCGTGACCTGCGTCCTTGCGACTGACGCGCCTGGCCGCCGATCCACGCAACGGCGCTACTCAGCCGACCCCTGCGAACCCAGCGTGGTGGCGCCGTCGTCAACGAAGTCGGTAGCTGCCAGCGCCCACGCTCTTCCCGCCGCTGCATCCTCAACCGCCAGGTGGCAGTGCCATCCCGGGGCCAGTTTGGCCGGGGCCCAGCGGTTCCAGCTCAGCCGTTCTAGCGCCTCGCCAACGGCGCTTGGATCGTCCAAGCCGTCCAGGCCGCCAAGCTGCGCCACTACCCACCAAGCGTCGTAACGGCCAACCGGACTCCCCCGTCTTCTGCCGTGAGCGCCGCCACTGGCGCCGGTCCACGCCATGTAGGAGAGGGCTTCTTGGGCAGGCATCGCCACCCAGCCCGATACCTCTTCTATGGCGGCCGCCGCGCCGAGGGCGGAGCCTGCCACAGCTACCTCCACCGAAGCTCCGTTTGACTGGTCAACCCAGGGCAACACCAGCTGGCGCAACGCATCGGTACCCGCGATGTCGTCCACCTCCTCCCCAGCTTCGGCCGCGTCAACTGCGCCGAGCGGGGTGAGGTCGGATTGAGGGGAATCGACCTTGTCGGAGCGATAGGTGGC
Organism: Acidimicrobiia bacterium; assembly: GCA_029863035.1. Next base: position 4,443 of record JAOTWH010000040.1, read on the forward strand.
GGTCGGGTAGCTGGGCTCCCACGGCTGCAGTACCAAGGGCAGCTCGAGCACCAGATCGACAACGACATCCGAGAGATCCTCTCCCCTCATCACCCGCTCGTGCGCCACCATGGCTCGGGCCGGTCCCGGCGCCAGATGGGGCTCGAGGTCGGCCCATGTGTGCGTGGACGCAGCAACCTCCCACAGCGGCCCCAGCCCGTACCGGCCCCCAGCCTCGGACACCACCGGCCCGGCGTGAGCGGGGGGCGCTTCTAGCGCGATGCGGTACTCGGCGAACTCGGCGGCGGCGAATACCTGCTTGCCTCGATGGACCGCCTCGCGACACCGCTCCACCAGTTGGTCGAGACCGTCCCAATCACGCGCCGAACAAAGGGCATCTACGAATCTGATGAGGCCATCGAGGTCGCTTCCCTCGATTAGTTCGGTGAGGCGCCCGGCGTCCATGACGCGCAGGCTACGAGAAGAAAGCCGCCGAGCTAGATGAGCTCGGACTCCTTCATGCCGAACGAGGGGTGACGCAGCCGGGTGAGGGCGCGCTTTTCGATCTGACGGATGCGCTCCCGGGTGAGATTGAACTCGTCACCGATCTCATCGAGCGGCTTGGGGATGCCATCGATGAAGCCGTAACGCAACAACAGGATACGCTGCTCACGATCTGGCAGCCGCTTGATGGCGTTGATGAGATCCATGCTGACGGAGTCGGCCTCAGCCATGGCGACCGGGTCCTCCTCTGCCTCGTCCATGACGAAGTCGCCAAGCACAGCGCCGTCTTCACCAATGGGCCGATCAAGGCTGGTGGTCTCCTTGAGGCCAAGCGAGTCACGCACCTGGGCGAGCTCAAGGCCGGACTCGGCAGCTAGCTCGTGCTCGGTGGGCTCGCGGCCGGTCTCGGCACGGAGCCTGCCGGCAACGGCGTGGACCTTGGCGGCCCGCTCGTGGAGCTGGGCCGGCACGCGAACGGTGCGCGACTTCTCGGCCACGGCACGCTGCAGCGCCTGGCGAATCCACCAGGTGGCGTAGGTGGAGAACTTGAAGCCCTTGCGCCACTCGAACTTGTCGACGGCACGCATCAGACCCAGGTTTCCCTCCTGAATCAGATCGATGAAATCGATCCCCTCGGTGTTGCGATAGCGGCGGGCCTGGGACACGACCAGCCGAAGGTTCGAGTTGACGAAGCGCTCGCGCGCTGAATCGCCTCGACGGACCTGGGCCTGCATCAACCGCCTTTCGGCAGTGTCCTTGTAGGCCTTCTCCTCGAGTTTGTCTTGCGCCTCCCGACCGACCTCGATCCTCTGCGCGAGCTCGCGCTCGTCCTCCGCAGTGAGCAGTTCGTGCTCGCCGATCTGATTGAGGTAGGCGGTGACGATGTCCGTTGCCAGGGTGTCATTGACCCTGGGACGTACCACAGTCATCGGTTGTTCTCTCTAGTGAAGCTTTTCACAAACTATAGACCATCCTCGCCGGTTGTGGGGCCTTTCTTGGAGTGCGCATGCGTGTGGCCCTCTGTCTAGAATGCGCACTCCCCATATCCTCGTTTATGGGTCTGGGGCGTATTCAAACACACAATTCCCTTTGGGAGGAAGAAATGCGATTCACAAGATTGCTGGCTCTTCTCTTCGCTCTGGCCCTTGTGGCCGCTGCCTGTTCTGATGACACCAGCGACACAACCACAGCGGAGACAACCCCGCCAGCCACTGAGGCTCCAACAACGGAGCCCCCGGCTACGGAGCCTCCGGCTACAGAAGCACCCATGGACGATTTCCCGCCCGAGGCGGGTCCGCTCGGTGGAGTGCTCGTAGGAGCCGGCGAAGCGGTACAGATCCGAACGCTGCAATCGATCAGCGGCGCGACCGAGTTCCTTGGTGTCGACCAGAACCGTGGCACCGAGCTGGCGATTGAGGACTACGGTCAAGTGCTCGGCCACGACATAGATCTCGGCACGTTCGAGGACGACCTGTGCAACGCAGAGGGCGGCACCGCAGGCGCTCAGGCCATCGTCGCTCAAGAAGGCGTACTCGGCGTGATCGGAACCACGTGCTCCGGTGCCGGCGTGCCCGCCAGCCAGATCTTCTCGGAAGCAGGACTTGTCCTCCTCTCCGGATCGAACACCAGCCCCTCGCTGACGTCCGACCTGGCCGGCAATGCCAATGAGGCCTACAACCCCGGCTACTACCGCACCGCGCACAACGACCTGTTCCAGGGTCGTGCCGCTGCTGAGATGGCCTTCACGGTTCTTGGCTTCACCAATGCTGCCGCGATTCACGACGGTGACCCATACACCCAGGGCCTGGCTCAGGCGTTCGCTGATGCGTTCGAAGAGCTCGGTGGTGAGGTGACCACCTTCGTTGGAGTGAACAAGGGCGATACCGACATGACTCCGGTCCTCACCGAGGTCGCAGCCGGCGAGCCCGAGGTGATCTTCTTCCCGATCTTCCAGCCTGAGGGTGACTTCATCATTCAGCAGATCGGTGGAGTGGCCGGCCTCGCAGATGTGCAATTGTTCGGCGCAGACGGCCTGTTCGTCGGTGGTGACGCGGGCTTCATGGCCCTCCCCGAATCGGAGGGCATGTACTTCTCCGGCCCGAACCTTGTCTTCACCAACGTCGGCTTCACCGGTGTTTCGTATGATGACCTCAAGGCTCGCTACGAGGCCGCCTACGGCGAATCGCCCCTAGCGGCGTTCCACGCCCACACCTATGACGCCACCATGATCCTCCTCAACGCCGTCGCAACGGTGGGTGTCGAGGGTCCGGCTGGTGAGCTGTGGGTGGATCGTCAGGCGCTGCGTGACGAGATCACCTCGACCACCGGGTTCCCAGGAATGACCGGCTCACTCACCTGCGACGAATTCGGCGACTGCGGCTCCCAGGCCGTCGCGATCTTCTTCCACGAAGACTCAGCGGCCGAGGACCAGATCGGGGCGGCGACGGTGGTTGGCAACCTGACCAAGGATGGCGGCTTCGTCGACGAAACTCGCTAGGAAAAACACGAATACCTAAGCAAAGGAAGGCCCGGCCCCGCTAGAAAGGGGGCCGGGCCTTCCCATATTTGGAGTAGATACTTGACCGCAACTGCTGTAGCCGCTCGCAGGCCGACTCGGCTAGCCACCGCGTGGGTGGACGGGTTCCTGTGGGCCATCCGCATCGCCGCCGTGGTCTTCATCGCCTGGGGGGTGCTTGGCTCCATAGTGCTCACCTCACAGGGCGATGGTTTGAGCGGCGCCGCCTGGCGAGGCTTGTTCATCACTGGCCTAGCCCAGGGCTCCATGTACGGCCTCATCGCCCTCGGTTACTCGATGGTCTACGGCGTACTGGGGTTCATCAACTTCGCCCACGGCGAGGTGTTCATGAGCGGGGCCATGGTCGCCTATTTCGCGGCGGATGCCTTCGCCACTGCCGGTGTGTGGGAGTCCAACCCGGCTGTCGCCATTGGCTTCACGTTGTTGGTTGCGGCCGTCACCTCGATGATCATCGCTGTTCTGGTGGAGCGGGTCGCCTACCGTTCGCTGCGAGGTGCCCCACGGCTTATCCCGCTGATCACTTCGATCGGCATGTCGTTCTTCCTGCAGTACACCATCAGGGGCTTGTTCGGCTCGGGTTTCCTGGTCTATCCCCCGCAACCAGAGTCGATGCAGGGAGAGGCCTTCTGGGGAGTGCAGAAGGTGCAGTTGCTGGTGATCGTTATCGCCTTCGTGTCGATGGCGGCCCTCTACCAATTCGTTGAGCGCACCAAAACGGGCCGAGCCATGAGGGCGGTGGCGGAGGACAAAGAGATCGCCGGGTTGATGGGCATCAACGTTGACCGCACCATCGTCACCACATTCGCAGTAGGCGGGTTCATGGCCGGAATAGCCGGCATGTTGTGGGCGCTGCTATTCCGCCAAGTCTTCTTCTTCACCGGATTCCTTCCCGGCATCAAGGCATTCACCGCTGCGGTGCTGGGCGGCGTCGGCAACCTGGTCGGCGCCATGCTGGGCGGTGTCAGTTTGGGGCTGTTCGAGGCGGTTGGGCCTCAGGCAGTGCTGGGTGGCCTCAGTTGGGGCCTTGCCCTTCCGTTGCTGGCGGCCGCCATCTTCGGCGCCCTCTTGATCATCGGCCTGTTGAAGCGAGCCGCTCTCGCCAACGTGTTCTGGCGCGGCGCCAGTGCCATCGCCGGAGGCTTTCTCCTCTTGACTCTGCTCATCCCAGCGTGGCGCAACTTCGACGTCGCGATCGTGATCCCTGGCGTTACCCAGCTAAAGGATGTTGTGGCGTTCACAGCACTGGTGCTGGTCTTGGTATTCCGGCCCACCGGTTTGCTCGGTGAGCGTTTGGCAGTAGAGGAACGCGGCTGATGGCAGAAGCTATCGCTCCCCCGCGTTTGGGCGTTCCCGCCTTTGAACAGCTCAACACCCGCCGCGTCGCCACCTGGGGTTCGTTCATCGGGATCACAGCGGTGTTCGTCTCCATCATCGGCATGGTGGAGACCTTCTCCGACCGACTGCTGCTGGATCCTTTCCTGGACCTGGGCGACCTTGCGCTCATTTGGATCCCGCTGGTGCTCGGCTACACGGCTACCTACCGCGAGACGCTGGAGGGGATGGAGCCACCCCGCAAGGGGATCCACAACATCGTTGGCGGGGCGGCGGCTGGCCTGATCGGCGGCGGAGTGATGGCGCTCTTCATCCTGCTCATCGAGAACGTCACGCTGCGCGACATCTTCCCCAACGTTTCCCCCGAGCTGATCGACCTGCTGAACTTCGGACACGGCGCCGGGTTCGGCGTCGTTGCCATGATCGTGGGCGGAGCGGTGTTGGGCGGCGTGGGCGGTGTGTTCCACCTGCTCGACCAGTCCACCCGCGCCGCCATCTCTTCCGGGTTGTTGTGGGTCATCACCATCTCGCTGCTCGAGCTGATCGTCACCGACCTGGTCGAGGAGATTCCCGGACCGGTTGAGGATTGGCTTTACAACAACGACGGCGCCCTGCGTTGGGGCGCCGCCATTGCCATCTTCGCTCTGTTCGCCTTCATCGGATACGCCACCCGATCGCGTAAGGACCGCAGCGGCAGCCTGCGCTCCACCATTGCCGCCATGCCAGAGCATCAGCGCACCGGAGTTGGCTTAGTGGCAGCGTTCCTCTTGATCGGGCTCGGATTCGCTTTGCCGTCCATGCTGGGCAGCTTCACCAACGAGATACTGGCAACGGTGGGGCTGTTCCTCCTGATGGGCCTCGGCCTCAACATCGTCATCGGCCTGGCAGGTCTGCTCGACCTTGGCTACGTCGCCTTCTTTGCGGTGGGGGCATACGCCGTAGCAGTGCTCACCTCGCCCAGCTCGCCCAAATTCGACGCCACCTGGCCGTTCATACTGGCGATACCGGCCGTGATCTTGGCCGCAGCCTTCGCCGGGGTCATGGTTGGGACCCCGGTGATACGAATGCGCGGCGACTACCTCGCCATCGTCACCCTTGGTTTCGGTGAGATCGCCCGGATCCTCTTCATATCGGACTGGCTAAAGCCAACCTTCGGCGGAGCACAGGGGATCCTCTCCATCCCGTCGCTGGCCGTGTGGCGCTGGGTGATATCTCTGACGCTGCTGGTCGCGGCAGTGATGGTCGCCCGGTTCAGCTGGCAACGTCTCATCCGGCCTGGCATCGAGCCGGCGCCAAGTCCTCGATTGAGAGCAGCGGCCGCAGGGGTAGCAGCGCTCATCGCAGTGGGTTCCGTGGTGGCCGCCACCAAGATCGGCATCGACGGCACGTTCATAGTCCAGGGAACCCAACCGAAGCTGGTCTTCTATGCCGTGTTCTTCTTCGCCATCATCGCCGCGTTCATTTCTTGGAGGCTCCAGGACTCTCGGGTGGGCCGGGCCTGGATGGCGATGCGCGAGGATGAACAGGTGGCAGAGGCCATGGGAATCAACACCACAACCGCCAAGTTGATGGCGTTCATCACCGGGGCGATCTTGGCATCGTTCGGTGGTGCGTTGTTCGCGGCCAAGATCGGATCGGTCTTTCCCAACAGCTTCGCTTTGATCGTGTCGATCATCGTGCTGGTGCTGATCATCGTTGGTGGCATGGGCAACATCCCCGGCGTCGCCGTCGGCGCCCTTGTGCTGGTGGGAATCCTGGGCGGCCCCACCCAGCCTGGGCTGTTGCGTGAGTTCGAGGGGTTCAAGCTGCTCATCTACGGCGCCCTGCTCATCTACATGATGTTGAAGCGACCGGAAGGCCTGCTGCCGTCGTCGCGGCGCGCTCAGGAACTGCACCAAGAAGAAGTCATGCAGGATGCCTGGCTCAAGGGTGAGGCAGGTCAGGCCGAGACGGAGCCGGCCACCTGATGGCTGCGATGCTCACCATCGACGGCCTGACCAAGGCGTTCGGCGGACTACACGCCATCGACCATCTCGACTTCCACATCGACAAGAACGAGATCGTTTCGGTGATCGGTCCGAACGGGGCAGGCAAGACGACCTTCTTCAACACCATCACCGGGATGATCAGGCCGGACGACGGCCAGATCATCTTCGAGGAGCTCGACATCGTTGGGCTCGACCCGTCTGAGATCACTCGCCTCGGCATCGCCCGCACGTTCCAGAACGTGCGGCTGTTTCCCAACATGACGGTGCTCGAGAACATCATGGTGGCGCAGCATTCCCGCACCAGACGAGGAGCGTGGTCGGCCATCTTGGGAACTCCGGCCTTCAGGCGGGAGGAAGTAGAGATCCGGCAACGGGCCGAGGAGGTTCTGTCGTTCTTCGGGACCCGGCTAACCGGCTATCGCTTCGATCAGCCAGCATTCACGCTCAGCTATGCCAACCGCCGACGGCTGGAAATCGCCAGAGCCATGGCAACCCAGCCCGACCTGTTGCTGCTTGATGAGCCGACAGCGGGCATGAACCCTCGTGAGACCTTGGAGCTGACCGGTCTCATCGGTCGGCTCCGCAGCGAGAAGGGCTTCACCATCGTGGTCATCGAGCACGACATGAGGGTGGTGCGCGACGTATCGGATCGCGTTGTGGTGCTCGACCACGGATCTCGAATAGCTCAAGGGACCTACCACGAGGTGTCCTCTAACCCAGAAGTCATCGAGGCCTATCTCGGAAAGACCCAGGAATGAACGAAGCCACCACACCGGTTCTCGAGTTCCGCGGGGTTAACACCCACTACGGCCCCGTGCACGTCTTGAAGGATGTCGATATTTCCATCCAACCCGGGAGCATCACCTGCCTGTTGGGTGGCAACGCCTCGGGTAAGACGACCACCCTCAAGGCGATCCTGGGCATGGTCGTGCCATCCAGCGGCGAGGTGATTTTGGACGGCGAGGTCATCTCCGGCATGAACACGACCGAGATCGTGTCGCGCGGCGTGTCGATGGTGCCCGAGAACCGCAGGCTGTTCAAGCGGATGACCGTGAAGGAGAACCTCGAGATCGGTGCCTTCCTAAGGGATTCTTCTGACAACCTGGACGACGACTACGACCACATCTACGAGCTGTTCCCGCGGGTGAAAGAGCGTCTCGACCAGAAGGCAGGCACGCTCTCCGGCGGCGAGCAACAGATGGTGGCGGTGGGACGGGCGTTGATGGCGCGTCCCAAGGTGCTGCTGATGGACGAACCGTCGATGGGTTTGGCCCCGGTGCTAGTGGCGCAGAACTTCGAGATCATCCAGACCATCAACGAGGCTGGCACCACCGTGTTCGTTGTGGAGCAGAACGCCAACATGGCGCTCTCCATCGCCGACCATGGCTACGTGCTCCAGACCGGTCAGATCGTGCTGGCCGACACCGCAGAGAACCTGTTGGCCAACCCCCAGATGCGCCAGGCGTATCTGGGCGAGGTTGACTAGGCGGAAGTCCTCCACGACGAAGTGGGCGAGGCCGCAGGCCGAGGTCGGAGGGGGAGCTGATGTTCGAGGACTCCAACGCGTCACCGCCCCCCGCAGAGTCTGCTCCCCCATCCCCCCTCGCTTCGCTCGGGGTACTTCCCCCGCAAGCGGGGGAAGTGAGAACCTCCCCGTCGCTGGGCACCCTGGAAGAACCGGGGAGGTAACATCGCGCCTCGCGAAAACACACCATGCCAAAGACCAAAACGATCGCAAAGGGCCTCCTGGCAGTCCCCGCCATTCCTGCACTGGCGGCGGGGGTGATGTACGCCCAGGTGAAGCGTCAAGCTCATCGCAAGGATCTGCCCAGCCACACCAACCAGGACCCGAGCGGCACATTCGGGGACCCGGCGAAGCCGACACTTCGCATAGTGGCCCTGGGTGACTCGTCGATTACGGCTCCCGGGGTTGAACCCCTGGACGCCTGTTTCGCCCGCCGAGTGGCTCTTCACCTCACCGACCGCTACTTCGTCGACCTGATCAGCGTCGCCGTTGGCGGATCTAAGTCTCGCGACGTTCTTGGCGAACAGGTCGAGGCAGCCCTGCAGCATCATCCCGACCTTGCTCTCATCTCGGTCGGAGCCAATGACGCGCTGCGCGGCACCCCGGTCTCCCGCTTTGAGCATGAGCTAGATCAGATCGTTGGCAGGCTGCATCCACACGTTGGTGCCCTTGTTTTGATGGGGGTGGGGGATCTGGGGACAGTGCCCAGGCTGCCTGCCAGCGTGCGGGCCCTAGTTACCTGGCGTTCGAAGCTGTTCGACGACGCGGCGGAGCGGGTTGTGAGCGAGTACCCCAGGGTCACCAAAGCGGACAACTGGAGGCACGACCCCGATCCGTTCGCCACTCGTGACCTAGCCCTGTTCGCAAGCGATCAATTCCACGCTTCTGCCCAAGGGCACGAGGTATTCGCTGCAAGAGTGATCCCGGCCGCCGACCGGGCAGTGAAGTTCCTCGACTTCTAGCCGCTCCGGTTCGTAACCTTTCCCCCAAATGCCCGACTACGACAGACGGTCGGCCAAGGTGCGCCGTCGCTTGGTCACGATCCCACGACACGTCCTTGGACTGATAGTTGTAACCATCACCTTGCCGCTGCTGTTGGTGGCAGCGCTGATATTCGACCTCGTGAGATGGGCCAGCACGAGACGGCGTTTCATGGCATCGAGGCTCGTCCTCTTCCTGTGGGTCTATCTCTTCCTAGGGGTATTGGGCGTTATCGCCTTCGGCTTCGGCTGGCTCTTGAGCGGATTCGGCCTTCGCCGCGACGCCTTGGTCGCCAGCGCCTACCCGGTGCAAACCAGGTGGGCCACCGCGCTGTTCAACGCGGGCAAGGTGTTGTTCCGCCTCAGCTTCGAGGTTACGGGTGACGACGCAGCCAAACCCGGCCCCATCATCATGCTCATGAACCACGCCAGTTTGTTGGACGTGGTGCTCCCGATCACGGTGGTCGCCGGACCACATCGCATGAGGTTGCGATACCTGCTCAAGAGAGAGCTGTTGACAGATCCGGCGATCGACATCGGCGGGTTGCGATTGCCCAACTACTTTGTCGACCGACGCGCCGCCACCTTGGGTGAATCGAGTGCGATCCGCCAACTCGCTACCGGCATCGGAGAGCGCGATGGTGTGTTGATCTACCCAGAAGGCACTCGCTTCACCCCCGCCAAGCTAGAGCGGGCACTGAAGCGGCTCGCCAAGAGCGATCCCGAGCACCTCGAGGCGGCCCGCAAGCTGAGGCACGTGTTGCCCCCCAGACCGGCCGGGACATTGGCTGCGCTGGATGGGTCGCCCGACGCCGATGTGGTATTCGCTGCCCACGTTGGGCTAACAGGCCTAGCAGAGATATCTGATTTCTGGAGCGGCGCCATCATCGGTCGTGAAGTGAAAATGAGTCTGTGGCGGGTTCCACGTTCGTCGATCCCCGAAGACCGCAAAGGACGGCTCGATTGGCTCATCGAGCAATGGCAACGGGTTGACGACTGGGTGGACGAAGCCCTGTGATGGCCATCTAATGGAAGTGCTCTGGATCAACGCCCTGGTGGTCTTTGCTGCCTTCTTCGCTGTGGTTGGCGAGTCTGGCGCTGACCGACGCCATGCAATGGGTGGTGTCTTTGCCCGTCCAGGTTGACCAGGTTGGCACCCAACCC
>JAOTWH010000041.1 GCA_029863035.1 Acidimicrobiia bacterium
CGGCGGGTACTCCCCTCTGCGGGGGGAAAGACGATGTGTGGAGATCTTGTTTCCTCCCCCGGAGGGGGAGGTGCCGAGCGAAGCGAGGCGGAGGGGGCAGCCTTCGAAAACGGACGCACCGCCCTCGAAGGAGTACGGTTTGCCTATGGCCGAGCAACACGAACTCGAAGAGCTGAAACGACAACTCCATCACGTTGCGGATCAGGGCAATAGCGGGGCCGACGAGGTACTCAAGAAGGTAGATGAGTACATGGCAACCGATGAGGTGTCGCAGGATCACCACGACGGACTCGTGCAACAACTACGCGACGCTGTCGATCACTTTGAGGTCGAGCATCCCCGTCTGACCGCAGCTATGCAGAAGGTCGTGGACTCGCTTACCGCCGCCGGGATCTAATCCGCGGCGGGCCCGGGAACTCTTCGGCGCCGCTCTGCGTCCAACCAACATGCGTTCTCGCCTCCCGATTTCGATCGCCCTCCTTGTCATCCTTGGAGGCGCGGCGTGCGGGGGCGAACGCTCCAGCGAAGCCACGGCGGTCGGCGATGTCTACCCGGTATCGGGTTACGTCCATGCCGGTCCCACCTGCCCGGTCATGCAGGATCCCCCCGAAGCAGGGTGCGAGGATCGAGCCGTCGAGGATGCAGAGTTGTTGGTGCTGGACGCGTCAGGAACCGAGACGGCCGATGCGCGCACCGGCGTCGACGGCACGTTCAGCGTGACGCTGCCCCCCGGGCGCTACACGCTGGTACCGCAGCCCGTCGCGGGTCTGTTGGGAACCGCCGAACCGCAGGACTTCTTGGTCGACGCCGGCCCCGTTGTCGGCCTCGACCTCGCCTACGACACCGGCATCCGCTGAGTCCAGCCCGAGCGTTCGAGGATTCAGCCGCCCGCCGCCTCGATTGCCATGTCCACGGTCACCCAGAACGCGTCGAAGGTGGGGGCCACAGGGCTGTTGTGGCCGACACCTTCCAGGACGGTGAGGTGTACCGCATAGCCGGCATCCCTCAGCGCCTGATCGAAGTCGATCGACGACTGTACCGGGTTCCAATCGTCGATATCTCCGTGCAACAGGTACACCTCGAGATCGGGGTTCCTGCCGATGTTGGTGTACGGATCGACGATCTCCCACGCCGCCGGATCGGACTCCTTGAGGCCGCGGGCAATTCCCGAGACGGCATAGTCATATCTGCCGGCGACTCCGACAAGTACATCGGGGATTATGGAAGCGTCCGTCGTCGCGCAATCCTCGATGGGGCTGAGGAGCTCCGCCGCCAAGGCCACCGTTGCCCCCGTCGCCGCACCCGCCGAGTGGCCCAGAACCGTCACGCGATCAGGCGAGCCTCCGTAGTCGGCCGCGGTGGAGCGGGCGAATCCGATAGCGCAGGCAACGATCTCCGCGTCTTGGAAGAAAATATCGACGGGCCAGTCGACGTTATAGACGACGGCCCCGCCTGCGGCAATGCGCTCGGCTAGAGCGTCATATCCCGACCGGCTGTTTGGGACCTGTCCGTGGAGCACCACAAGCACCGGCCACGGTCCGGCTGACGTGGGTGCCCACACGTCGAGTTGCCCGGTGGTCGCCGCTCCGGGAGTTCTGAGGTCACTCTCCCCGGCTGGCTCATCGAGCTGACGGTAGGCGACGTCCCTGGTGACTTCGACTGGCTCGCCTTCATCCAAGGTGGTCGTGGTCGGCAGGGTCGTGGTGGTGGTCGGTGCCGTAGTGGTGGTCGTCGTCGCGGCCGGGGCCGTGGCGGTGGGAGCGGGCGCGGCCGCTGCGATAGTGCTGGAAGATCCCTCGCTATCCCCACCGCAGGCGCCGAGGACCAAGGCAGCAATCGTCACTGTCATGAATCGTTTCACTGGTTTCCCCCTTATCCGACTCCCTTCGGGGGTCGGTGCCCTACATCGGGGCACGCCAAACGCGAGCGCAATAGGGCCGAAGGTCAACTTCGTGAACTTGTGAATTGCGAGCTAGTGGCCCAGCGGCGCCGCCCAGCTGCTACTCGGAGGACCGTTCGACTCCAAGCGGCGACTCGCTGACTAGTCGCTAGCGGCCGCCGCCTCCAGGGTCGTCTCCATCGTTTCCACCGCGAAGACACGACTTTGGGTGTATCCGACCAGGCCAGCGTCCCGTAGCACCTCGTCGACCACGTGGGCGTTAGGTGCCTCGAATAATGCGAAAACCGTGTGAGAAGCCATGTTGGCCCAGCCGTCCCGGAGCGTCGCTCCCTTCGCAGCGGCGGCTTCCGCCATTGCCCCGATCCCGCCAGTCAGCTTCCCCTTGTTCTCTTCGTTCCTGAACGCGCAGCTTTCCGCGCTGTGCGTATTCACGACCATGTGCAGCATCAGTCCTCCCTTTCTCCATCGACTCTACAGGAGCCGGCTAACCGACCGCAGGGCATTGGTCGGCCCCCTTCGGGATATCCGAGATCACGACCAAGGATTCTTCACCGCCCCTGACCTCGGCCTCGACCCAGCATTGCCGCTCGACGGAACCTGCTGGGATATGGCTCCCGTACGGCGCCAGATTTCCTGGGTTCGCAAAGAAGTCGATCCGGTAGGTGCCAGGCTCAAGCCGCGCCGTTTCCTCCCACAGGTAATCCCCGGCGCCCCAATCCTCGACATCGACCTCCTCGACGTCCTCGCCCCAGAACATCGGGTGTACGACGTCTTCGCCCGAGAACGGGTCGCTGTCGATAAGGGTCCAAAACGCTCCTCCCCCTCCCTCGCCGGACTCGGACCAGACCACGGCCAAGAAGCGGTACCCCTCTACACCCGACCAATCCTGCACCGAGATCTTGATTGTCCCGGTGGCTGCAGTCTCAGCCACGTCATTGCAGGCGGCGAGCAGACCCGAAAGCAGCAACCATGCCAGCACGCGCGGAATCGAGACGCGCAACATCGCCGACCTCCCACCGGGTCTTGGCAACATCATCGGCCATTGGCGACCCACTCGATAGAGGCGGAGGTCACGGCTCGACTGACTCAACATCTCATACAGCTCAAGGCCATGGGGTGATGCCGACCGAAGAGCCGCCGCTACCCTCATCCGCCATGGATACTTGGGATGCGATCACCTCGCGCCGACAAGCTCGGAGCTTCACCGACGAGCCAGTGCCTGAGGCGGAGTTGCGACAGATTCTCGAAGCCGGCCGGCGAGCCCCGTCGTCACGCAACGGCCAACCATGGGACTTCGTCGTCGTGTCTGATCACGAGCAACTAGAACGACTATCTGAGGTATGGCAGGGAGCGTCGTGGGTGAAGGACACGACGGTCACTATCGCGCTCCTGATGCCATTAACCGAGGATGAGGGCGAGAAGTTGGTCGGCCGGCTCGATCTCGGGCAGGCGGCCATGCAGATGATGATCACCGCAGCCGGCCTCGGGATCGCCAGCGGACAGGCTTCCTGCCATGACCAGGCACTGGCCCAGAGTGTGCTCGGCTTCCCGGACGGCAAACATTGCGCGCTGTTGCTTGCCCTCGGCTATCCCGCCGATCGTCCGCTGGCTCCTATCAACAATCCAGCCAGGCGCGACTTCGACGACGTCGTCCACTTCGGCAGCTGGTGAGCCGACACCCTTTCTACGGTTGGTGAACGGTTCCTGCTAGTGGGAGACGGCAGGGGTGACAAGCTTCGCGAAACAGGTTGCTTCCTGCCGATGACCGGTGGATCGCCACAGGCGCCGACAGCCATCGCCGCTGCCGGCTAGGAGGTCAAGCCACAGCCGATAAGCGAACCGACGTCGTAGTAGGCGCGTGCGTCGACGATGCCACTCTCGCCACCCTCAAGGATGACGACCATCTCGACCGAGCATTCTGAGCCATCGGCCTGCGGTACCCCCATCGCCAACACTCCGCCGCTCCTGACCACTTCGATGTCCCGAGATCCGATGGGAGCGACCAGCTCCCAGTTGACGTTGGCGGCCATGAGCGCCGCGGCATGGGATGCGATGGCAGCGCTCCCTGCCAGCACGCCCCCTGCCAGTGGGTCGCTGAAGGTGGCGTCAGCGGCGAACATTGCCCCTACCTCGGCGGGATCGCCAGAGGACCACGCCTCCACGTACTCGACCCGCAGCGCTCTCGCTGCTTCCTCGATCTCGGGGACCTCGGTGAAGAACGGCCGCGTCGCGGGGTCGTAGAACGCCGTCCAATAGGCCACCAGCTCGTCGCGAATACCGTGGATCCGGTACTCGATCAGCGGGCTCTCCTCGGTGTACTCGAGAAGGCCGTGCTGCGGAAGCACCGCTACCCCATCGGCAACGCCGATGTAGGTCTCTCCCAATGTCGTCACCTCGCTCGGCGCCAGCGCCCAGACGTTGCCGGCCACCTGCAAGTACTCCTCAATCCCCACCGCTCCCGGGTCCGAGGCGCTGGCGTCAATGATCACCACATCATCGGTGTAGTGGGCTCGAGTCAGCTCCTTGTCGTGCTCCCCATCAGCAGCCACGGTGGCGGCGATGACCTCGTTGAAGTCCGATTCGAAAGCGCTCAACTCGGTCCCCGTTGGAAGGGTCAGTTCCGGGGCAGCCATCGTCGTCGTGGGAGCGGCGGTCGTGATCGATGCAGTCGTCACGCCCTGAGTAGAAGCCGGGCCCTCTGGGTGCCGCTTCCCCCGAGTCGCCGCAACTGGCGGCTACCAGTGCCAGAGCTATCAGAACGGTCAGTCGGCTCATGATCCTCCTCCTCACCGTATCCCTGTCGGTATCAACGCCCCCGCGCGCTGCGGATCATGGCTACGCCGCTGAGGAGCGACCACAACAACGTGGCGGTTATCCCGATCCAAACGAGAATGCCGAGGAAGCCTTCTTCGTCGCCGTCGATCACCCAGAACGTGCCGATCACCATGGCCAGCGCTGCCACCAATCCGAGCCAGCCCAGCCATTTCCATAGCACTCCGCTGCGCAGGATCACGATCGACGCACCGGTTAGGAACAAGGCCAACCCCCAAGGCATGATGGTGGTGTAGAGGGTGACGTCGAGGTTCATCAACGCTCGAAGGGTGCTGTCGGAGTAATCGTCCACATTCAGGACTAGGGCCGACGTGAAAGCGGCGCCGGCTCCGACGACCGCCACCGTGGCAACAGCTCCGGCGAACGACGCCCTCGACCACATGCCACTTTCATCGTCAGCCGGGGCGAGGGCGGCCCGCAGTGCCGATGCGAAGATCAGGAACGCGAACACGAAGAGCGCCCCCATGGACCAGTTGAAGAGGAAGACTTCGGTGTCGTTGTCGATGGCGAAGGACCTTATGTCCCCGATCGGATCGCTCGCCAGCGGTTGGTCCCCTCCGAGGAGCATCAGAGCCAAGAATGCCCCAAGCCCGAAGACGATGCCGGCAATACCTCCGATCCGACGCGATGAATTGATGGTTTTCGAGCTATCCATGGTGCACCCCCAGTCGAGAGTGGAGGTCGGTCAGTCTGCGCAGCAGAGACCTCCTCCTTCCAGTAGACCCCCGGCGGGGTCCTGGTTTTGCATTGACCACCAATTGACTACAACGCGATAGGGTCGAACGTCACTTTGTGCCTTTGTGAATTAATTCACAAGCCTGACCCCACTACATCAGGGGGTGCCCGCTACTGCGCAGCCGACGACCTGTCCTCGGCTAAACGCCAGCCAAGCACACGGGAGGAGGGAGTATCGACGCCTAGGACCTCGAGGCCGTCGTTGCGCCACTCGTAGATGGCGCTCTGACCGAAGCGGCGTCCTACGGCGATTGCGGTTTCCCGCACCAGGCCAGCCATCAGCAGACCCGGCTCGGGTATCGACCCGTCCGGGCCGCTACCGATTGTCTCCAGGGTCTCCACGCCAAGTGCTGCCACGGCATCGACCAGCGAGCGGTGACGCGCAGCATTGGAGGCAGCGTCACTCACCACCCCGCCAGGGTTGTAGGCCGTCACGATGTGAACGGGTTGCTCGAAAGGAAAGCCCGGACCGACATCCCCGTTCGGATGCGGATGTAGAACGCGCGTCCCGTGGTCAAAGGAGATCGTTACCACGGCACGGGCGAAACCATCGAGTAGCTCGTCCTCCACGGTCTGGACCCTAGGAGGGTCTTGGTGTGGACTCACCTCAGGCGAGGTCACACCGCGGTCAGCAAGCGTCGACGGATGTTCCCAGAAGCTCAACGCCCCTCAGGCGAGGCCGCGCCTATCTCCTCTGCTTCAGCTCGACTGCGATCGCGAGGGAACCACACCACCTGATGAGCACATGATTTCGCTGCCCCAGGCGAGGCCACGCCGTGGTGCCCCTGCGTCCACGAATGTTCCTGGAGAGCGCGATGCCCACGCGAGGGGGTCCCCGCCAAGAGACGACCGCGTTAGCTGATCTCGACCTGGGTGAGCGCCGTGACGGTGATCTCGACAGTCGACATGACTTCGGCCGGCATTCTCGCGGAGATGACCTCCTGTACCCACCGCTCGTGTGCTTCGGCGGATTCCCATACTTCGGTGACCATCCAGCCGCCGTCCACGGGGCCCTGGGAGAAGAATCCTCCAAAGCCGGGGAATTCCCGAATCTGTTCGAGGAATTCCGGTGTCCCGATACCCGCAGCTAGCCCATCGGTCATGCCCGGAACGCGGGCTTGCATCAGAACTGCCATAGCATCTCCTCTCGTACCACCTGACTAGATGTCCCCGGACCCTACAGGACCCTGTCGGCCTCGGGCGAGGCCACGCCCCGGTGCGCCAGGGTTGACGAATGTTCCTGGAGGACGCGCCCGTCATCGATGAGTCTGGGGTCTAGCCGGCCTTTGCCTGGGCCTCCCCAAGCATCTCGAAATTCTCGAATAGCCGATCCTCACCCAAACGCCCCCGCTCGCCTACAAGAACTTCACCCACCCTCGGCCACGGGATGAGCAACCAGTCGAAGAGCAAATCTCCGTTGAACAAACCGTGCTTCCAAAGTGTTGCCACGGTCTCGAAGTACCCGGCGTATCTGAAGAGATTGCTGTGCCCCTCGCTGCCAGGAGGATTCTGCTCAATAAAGTCGGAGTGGATCGTCGGAAAGTCGTCGCTCCAGATCCATCGCGCCACCTCACTCAGGCCAGAACTGTTGTACAGCTCGGCGGCCTGAAGCAAGAGCTTGGCGTCGTCTTTGGTCGGTGCGGCCATTGGGTTCTCCTCCTCGTTCTCGATGCTCGGCAGCATCAGGGTTCCGAACCTACACCTCTACGCAGGGTGGTGACGGCTTGACCTCAGGCGAGGCCACACCCCGGCGTAGGGGTTGTTGATGCAATGATTCTGAACATAGCGCCGAAGACCTGGCACCTTGCGTACAAGGTCGGCGTGGTCGCTTCGCCAGTGCCGCAGTGCTTCCTCCCTGGGTGCACCCGGTCGGGCATGCCACATCGTCAGACGCTCGATCACGAATACTCCTAGCTGGCGAAGGCTTCGGGCGGCTCGTGTGGCAGCCAGACCGTCCACACATCGAAACGGCAAAAGGGCCGAAGCCTCCAAGAACACGCCACGCCAACCCGTCCGACATGTCCCAATATGGACCCGTATTGAGCAGCCGGTCAGCCGATTTGGCTCTGCAGGTATGTCCTGATCTTCTCGGACCAGTCACGCATCATCTCGTCGAACTGGGCCGGCGCGTAGGCGTCGAAACCACTCGAGTGGCGGTCTCCCAGAAGGCTCATGTCATACGACACAGTGACAGTGCTGTGCCCCGGCCGGGCGTCCACACATTGGACACCCACGATCCCGGCGTGGTGCCCTGGTGTGAGTCGGGCATAGGTAACAGATCCGCTCGATCGATTGATCTCGACTATCACCCAAATAGTCTCGGCGCTGTGTGCTGCCGTGGTGAAGACTGTTCCGGGAGCCTCGCTTGGGTCACTAGCCGCGTACTGAGGATTCCACCCCGGCACCCACGCCCGTTCCCCTTCCGGCGTGAAGAGCCAGATCGCCTCCGCCGGGGGCAGCGGCAGCTCGAACTGGCCCGATGAGGCATGCCTCACGCGTTTATACCTTCCCTGCGGTGGGCGAGACCACCATGGGTCCGCCCATCTTGCCAGCGCAGCAACCGCGGGTCGATCCAGGTACCCCGCTGCACATGTGCTGCAGCCTCAGGGGGGCGTGACCTCAGGCGAACTCTCGCCCCCGGTGTGCCAGGGTTCACGAACTTTCCTAGAGGACCGGACGCGGAGGAACCCCGCCTGGAGCAGGGCGCCGGGTTACGCAGTCGTCCCATCACTCATACTTCCCCCTGGTTGGGTGAAAGCGCTTCCGTGGCTGGAGTACGTAGCCGGTAGATGCAAGAACTTGGAGTACGTTCTGATTGTCCACGAGACAGGGCCACGGAAGAAATAAGCCTCGGGTGTCGCGACCTTGTCGATGTCCTTCTTGTACTTCTCGGCCGTGCCTTTCGTCAGATGGAATTTCAATACGTCGCTGCTCCGGAACGTCTCGTGGATAATCAAGGCATCCTCGCCGATGACCTGGTAGGCCTCGAACCTGAGCAGACCCTCCTCGATCGAATGGGCCTCAGTACCAACGCGCTGCCACCAGTACTTGAGGTCTTCCATGTGAGATGCAACGCCCGGTCTGCACGTCCACTTGGCGGTGACCATGATGGCCGTCTCTTGATCGGGGCGCTTGTAGTCGTCTCTTACGTATCCAAAGAGGAGTTCTCCAAACACGCCAGGCACGTTCTTCGCCAAGAGGGCTTCCCTGACAGGAGCGGGAATGCTGAGCCCACGGATGAGGTGTAGCTCGGGCTTGGCAACCTCAGTGAGCGCACCCATGTGCCGGGTGGCAGTCGTGGAGAAGTAGTTAACGAGGGCGTCGTGGTCCTTGAAAACATGGTGAACAAGCACGGCATCTTCGCCAACAGCGTGGTTGATTTCCGTCGACAGCACACCAGCATCGGCTTTGGCGTCAGCGTGGATGTCTTCCCACTCCTTCAGCATCTCTTTCGATTCGGCAGACTTTCTGAACAGTCCACCTTGTTTCGCAGGAATCCATTTGCCAGTGACACTGATCTCCTGACCAAGCTTGGAAGGTTCAGCCAGGAAAGGCGGCAGCGGTTCTTTGGGCAGTGTCATTGTCTCTCCGTTCGCGATCAGCCGATTTCGAGTGCCGACCACGGCGCCAGCCACGTCAAGCCAGTCGGTGTCGTCTTCGGGGGTCTCGAAATCACCATACACCTCTATGCCGGGGTGGCGTCGGCTCGACCTCAGGTGAGGTCACGCCCCGGTGAGCCAGGGTTAACGAATGTTATTGGAGGGGGCCGGACGCGCAGAGACCCCCGCCGGAGCAGGGGTCCCACCGGTCGAGTAGCAGGCGTCAGTTCGCCGGCGCGGCGCGCCCCCCGTACCAGGAGCACGATGAGGAGCTAGGCGTCGTACTGGCCGCCGAGCTCAGCCGCCTGGGGCTTACCTATGTGCCCGGCTTCTTGAAGAATGGCCGGAACCTCGGGGTCGGAGACGAAGTTCTGCCAGCCCTCCCCGTCCCAGTCGAAGAGCACCCAGACCCGGTCGTCCTCGTTGGGATCGCGAAAGACGGTCGAACCCTTGGACCCGTGCTGCTTTCTCTTCTCAGCGCCCGTGGTTGAGAAGATCTTCAAGAAGCGCTCGAATTCCTCTACCTTCGTCGTCGCCAGTATCAACTCTCTCCTCCTCTGTTGTCGGGCCATGTGTCAGGTCCCGATGCGAACGCCGGGACGCGGCATGAAGGGTACGCCTCAATGCAGAGTGGTGTCGGCTCAGGCGAGGCCACGCCCTGGTGTGCCAGTGTTAACGAACGTTCGTAGAGAACGGGAAGGGACCCCCGCCGGAGCAGGGGTCCCAGTCCAGGAGTGTTTTCTGGATGTTCAGATTGCGGGACCTAGCGTCCCGGGAACTGAACCCGCGCCGTTCCCTCGAACGTCGAAACGAATCTGACCACATCGCCATCATCGAAAACGGGAGGGTCCTCGTCAATCCCGAGTTCGGCGAAATAAGCCAAGATATCCGTCGATGTCACACCATCAGCGCCAATAGTGAAAGCGAAATCCTCAATCGGGAACGCCGGGTCGGCCTCGCACTCGATCAACTTGCGGCCGAGGCCCTTGCCCTTTCCCTTCAAGAAGTCTTCCTCAAAGCGAGCATCGTCGAAAGAGTCGCCGTTGATTGTGACTGTGACAACAAAGGCTCCTGAGACTCCATGGAACACAGCCGGCCCGCCGCTCTCCCGCTCGAACCCGACGATACTTCCGTCGGCCACGATGATGTCAACAATGAGGGGATCCCCTCCACAAACAGCTTGTAAGGGCAGCGTCTGGGGTGCCGCCCCGGCCGGGAGCGCCCCCGCCACCATCAACAGCACTACCGATGCAACAAACAGCGGAAGCCTTCTCATAACGGTCCCTCCTCTTTTCCCCAGTCCAGGAGTTCCTGGACCTTTCGGGGCACACTGCACTACCCACAGTGGCGGAATAGGGTCGAAAGTCCCTAGTCAACCCGGGTGCCCAGGGTGCTGAGGCTCAGACCGTTCCGGACATTGAACGGACCTTGGCGACGACGGCTCCCAGATTGATGGTCCACCCGACGCCGAACGCTCGGTTGACGAGGACGGCACCATCGGGATTCCAGAACGTGCGCTTGATCTTGTCGACTGTGGGCATTCGAAAGTCGTACGGGACGAACCCGCCGAGAGAACCGTGCCAGGTCCGTTCTTCCTTCGGCGTTCGCAGCTCCTTGACCACGGCCGCGATCGCCAGTGCCGCGGCTAACAGCTTCAAGGGCTTCATGCCGTCGGAACGTCGGCGTTTCGTGTGGGCGACAGACTTGCTCATGACCAGACGCTAGCGACGGCCCACCGCACCGGCGCCACCAGTACCGCCACGCCGAACAGCAGGCCGACTCGAGCAGGCCGCTTCATGACTCCGAGGATGCCTAAGGGGCAACCCACATGGCAACAGCCACACACCAACCGGCCACCACATGCCCGATTCGCGCCCTCAGGCGAGGTCACGCCCCGGAATACCTACGCGAGGCACCGCGAGAGCCGGTGACACGCATCACCATGCGCCGGTTGGAGCAGATATCTTTGGATACAGAGATTGACGGACCGACAGCGCGGCCCTAGGGCAGGTACTCGCTCATGAGGTCGAAGAACTCCCTTTCGAAGTCTTCGAGGCGAAGTCCCGTGTGGTCTTCAAATGCCACGCCGAAGGATGCACCCTCGGCCATATCGATCATGACATCTCTGGCGTCGGCGGGCGACCGTCCGAGACCGTCATCGTCCAGCAGATACTCGAAGGCGAGCTGGAACATCGGGTAGTAGAAGTGCTCACCGGCCCCTGGATCGGTGATCTGGGAGTACCGCTTGATCGAGATCGGATTGATCCTTCCGTACTCGGCGGTCAGATTGGCCAGCTCTTCGAGAGCCCTGATGGGTTGGTCTGACAGGTCACTCGCCAGGGCCAGAGGAAGCCCCTCGATGAACCAGGTATCGATGCTGCCTTCGCCGCCCGTGAGCATCCACTGAGCGACATGGACCAACTCATGCTTCAGCGTAGGTTCGTAGCCGATCCGGTCGAGCCGCCGTAGAGCGTGATCGGGGGACCAGATCAGCAGACCGCCGTAGTAGGCCCGACCCGACCAGTCCTGTGGGTAGTGGTCGTGATAGGCATAGATGTCGATCTTGTCCTGGCTGGACGGAAACCGAAGCATCTCCGGCGTAACGCCGAGCTCGTCCAAGAGCTCAGACCACAGCCTCTCTGCAGCGTCCGCCATCTCCCGCCGCGCTTCAGGGCTGGCGGCGTCGCTATAGACGACGAAGCTCTCGCTTTCGACCGGACGCCCATCGTGTGGCCACTGTTCGTGGATGTACCACGAACCGCTGTCAACCATCTCGACAGATGACGTCTCGTCCTCACCCATCGATGATCCGGGCGGAGACGGCGCGCCGCCCAATTCGCCTCCCCCACAAGCTGCGACCATCACTGTCACACAGATACCGACGAGGATGCGGGGTGGCATGCCGCCGAGTTTGTCAGGCCATGTCTCCCGTCGTCCAGGGGACTTGTACCCGTGATGCCAATCTCAGGCGAAGTCACGCCCCGGTGTGACAGGGTCAACGAATGTTCCTAGAGCTAAGCGAAGGGCCCAGTAGCTCATCGAGATTGGCCAGGTCAGCGGTCACCTCATGCCTCAACCGCCGCTTGGATAGGTTCCCGGAATGGCGTCTCGCGGAGGTTCTCGATTAACTCCTCGTAGGTGCGCCAACTGAGATGAAGAACGGAGAGCCGCTCCGAGATGTCCGGGTAGCGCCAGGTCGTAGTGGCCCGAGCGCAACTATTCCGACAGCCATCCCATCTCCTCGAGAATCTGGTCTGCGATGCCCAACACTGCGTGAGCGTCGCCATCGAAGCCCGGCGGGACCATGTGCCAGAACTCGAGGACTTGATCCTGACCATCGACCCACAGCCTGACCTCAACCCCAGGTACATAGTCATCGTGGCTGCCTACTTCCGGCTCCCCTAGACCATGAACGCGGACGCCATCGCTCAAAGCCAGATGGGGTTCGAAATTCTTCTCGATCGGCGCCTCATTCACCGCCAGCAGTCCGACCACCGAGAGGCGGTCGCCTTGATTGTTCGAGTTCCACCAGCACCCGAGGTCCGCGTACTGGGAATCGCCGACAGCCTCCTCAAAGGCCGGAGGAACGGGTGATGCTGCGTGCTCGTCGTAGGCCTGGGCCACGATCGCCGTGATCTCCTCGGCGGTAAACCGTTCACAGAGGTCATCCTCGGAGAAGTCGAAGACATCTACGGATGCCGTGGACGCACACGACGACACAACGAGAGCAGCTGCAAGAAGAAGAGCCACCTTCACCGAAGGAACTAGCGCTTCGCGACCCGGGGACGCTTGGCCCCATAGACGCCCCGGACTAATGGGTTGGGACCTCCGGAGCAGGGGTCCCAGGTGGGAGAAGCGAAAGGTCAAGCGGCGCACGGTTTTCCGGATCAGCCGCCCGCAGGCACGTACACGAGACTCACGATGTCGCTGAGGCGAGCTTCAAAGCTCTGAACCTCGCCGCCTACTACATGCCCCTCGATGTAGAACCCGTCCGACGTCCGGAACCGGGCCGGTCCAATGGGCGTCAGGATGGATGGAGGTCCCTCCGGCGTGCAGGCCACCAAGCTGCCGGCTTCCAACCAAACTCGGACCGATGCCGAAGGATCTTCCCCAAGGTCGGCTGGCCACTCGCTGGCATCGGCATCGAGGACGTAGGTGCCGACGAGGGGCTCGAGGTCGGCGGCGCTCACCTCTACTCGCGGCTCGGGCGGCTCGTCGGCCGCCGAGGCGAGGTAGGTGCTCAACGCTACAGCTTCGCCGAACACCTGGTCACGAACGTGCTGTAGTCGAGACACGACGTCTAGGCGGCCCACGCTAAAGAACAGCCTCCGGTACGACCACAGCTCACGCTGGACAAAGCGGCGGATGTCGTCATCGGTGATCTCGGCGAGTTGAGCCACCAACTCGGCCTCCTCGGCTTCCCAGTCGACGACCGGCAGCGAGGCGTCATGGAGACGCGGGAACACGAACTCTCGGTAGAAGGCGAGTGCCAGCGTTGAAGCGAGGGCGTCGCCGTCCCCGAGCGGGAACGGCGTCGACAAGTTGGGGGTGTTGCCCAACACGATGAAGGTCAGCCCGTAGTCGGGCACTCTCAAGTACAGCGCCGACACGGACGGCGGCCACCTGCCCGCATGCCACTCGATCCGGGTTCCCTCGAAGTCCTGGACATACCATCCCAGGCCATATCGCAGCTCGCTGCTGTCCTGGAAGGTCGACACCACCGGCGTCAGCATCTTCGCCTTCGTCGCCTCACCCAATAGCTGGCCCCGGTCCAGAGCGATGTCGAACGCCGCAAGATCAACAACCGATGAGATCAGCCCCGCGCCAGGGTTGTAGGCGGTGGGGTAGTCCGACGCCACGACCTCGTAGTCGCGGTCGAGTTGGTACGGCCTCGCCATGTCACGGCGGACGGCCGCCTCGGCGGCCGCGATCTCCTCGGGAACCACTTCGTCGCAGGCCGGAGTGTTGCCGGTCGTGCTGGTCATGCCGAGTGGCTCGATAAGACGCTCGTACATCACCCCGCGGAAGGTCCGTCCGGTGACAGCCTCGATCACCTTGCCCAGCTGCCCATACCGGTTGCCGTCGTAAAGGTGCACCTCGCCGGGAACTCCCGCCGAGGTGTGGGTGAGCAGGTGCTGCACCTCGATCTCGCTGGCTCGATCCAGCTCGACGCCGTATCGGTCGACGGTGTCATCGAGCGCGAGCTCGCCCTCCTCGACCAGCTGCATGAGGACCGTCGCGGCAAGGGGCTTCGTCACCGAAGCAAGGTGATA
>JAOTWH010000214.1 GCA_029863035.1 Acidimicrobiia bacterium
CGCGATGATGCAGAAGTTGCGAATGTTCACGGGGGGCCGCGCATTGTAGGGAGGGTCAACCATTGCTACAGTTCCCTCCGAATCCCCTCTCTCGAGAGCTGAATAGCTATGGCCAACATCAGATCCCAGATCAAGCGAAACCGTCAGACCCCGAAGCGTTACAGCCGCAATCAGGCGCTGCGCAGCGAGATGAAAACGCGCACCCGCACCGCAATCGAGGCAGCTGAGGCAGGCAATACCGAGGCGGCCGAGCAGCATCTGCGCCGAGCGCATCGCAAGATCGACCAGGCTGCCAACCGCGGTGTGCTGCACGCCAACACTGCCGCCCGCCGCAAGGCGCAACTCGTCAAGAGGGTCCGGAGCCTGCTCAGCAGCTCGTGAGCGACACGACCTGGCTCACGCCAGAGGCATTCAAAAAGCTTGAAGAGGAGCTGGCGGAGCTCGAAGGCCCTGGCCGCATCGAACTCTCCGAGCGCATCGCCGAAGCCCGCTCCCACGGCGACATCAAGGAGAACGCCGACTACGACGCCGCCAAGAACGAGCAAGGCCTAGCGGAGGCTCGCATCCGAAAGCTCCGTCAAACCATCGAGAGAGCGGAAGTGCGCGCCGCCAGCTCTGACGGAACCGTCGAGGTGGGGTGCGTGGTCGAGGTTAAAGACTCCGATGGCGACAAGACCGAGTTCTTCGTCGCCCCCGCCGAGAACCGAGTGGCCGGAATGGTGCTGGCTTCTCCCGACAGCCCGCTCGGGGCAGCATTGCTGGGGGCGAAGCGGGGCGACGAGGTGAGCTACCAGGCCCCCGGCGGCACGTTCACCTACACCGTTGTCACCATCGCGCCGTATAAGGGCTGACGCCCCATACATCTGCCCTGCGAGTCGGCCGCGGGTTCTCAATGTGACGGAAGGGCCGATCGCAGAGCGTGCTGCCGCCTCATTCCAAGCTGAGCCGTGCCTCGCCCGCCGGGCTCGGCTGGTGCCAACCCCGTTCCGCGCCAACCGTTCTTCCGCCGGATTTCAGCTGAGCCCTGCGCCCAATCCTCTATCCATACCAGCGGCACAACGCCACCGTGAGGCGCTCCAGCGACACCAGGTGGGTTGGCTCGGGGGTTGTTTTGAGCAATACGTCGGCTCGACTCAAGGCATCGAGAGCTCGACCCAGCTCGTTTTCGGTTGTTTCGGCTCGGGCGCGCCAAGCTTTCTTCACCGGGTAGGCATCGGGACTCGACCCGACCCAATCCGCGAAGATCCCAATATTGGGTGCCGCTGCGGCCAGCGCTCGTCTGCGCAGATCTCCCTCCATGAACGCCAGAAGCTGCAACGGATGACCGTGCACCAAGAAGTCCTCCAGGCGACGTAATGCCTGGGGCACGTCCCCACTGGCAACGGCGTCCGAGTAATGCCACATGGGTTCGTCTGGGCGATTTCTGAACCGCGCCTGAACCAGCTCGGCGGTCACCTCTTCACCGGTTCCGGCCAATTGATCGAGCGCTTGGCCAAGCGATGCCACATCGGATCCGAACCGCTGCAGCAGCGCCCCAACGATCTCTCCGTTGAGGCGCAGGCCGCGGCTGCGAGCAGCGTGGCCCAGCCACTCCGAAGCGTCGCGCTCGCGGAACTTGCGCACCGTCATGGATTCGCCCTCGTCCTTGAGGAACTTCCCAAGCGGGGCGGGAATCGCTGCCGAGGCAATGAACACCACAGCAACCGCATCACGATCAGCCGATTGCAGCAGATCGGCGATTATCTGAGCCTCGGCGGCCAGCAGCTGATTGGCGTCCACAACCAGCGCTCCGGTCCGTGCCCCGAACAGCGATCCGGATTGCAGGGCCGGGATTAGTGGTTCAAGAGCAGGTCGGACCGCGGAACCGGCGTCGGAGACCTCTTGACCGCGGCCCGGCACGTCGATCCGAACGATCTCGTCTGCCTCGAGCTGCTGCAGCACCGCGGCGGCGCGATCGAGCATCTCCTGGCGCTCCCCCGGGCCGGCATCCCGGGGCCCGGCGATCACCACGAACGGCTTCATGGCGGTCAAGGTATCACGCCAAGCGAGCGCCCCACCCGCCCCAGATCCGCCCCGGTGAGCGGCACCTCGACGTCACCTTCTTCGTCGGTCCTCACGACCACAGCCCCTGCGCCACGCAAGGCGTCGATCACCTCGGTCGAAGGATGGCCGAACGAATTGGGGCCAACGCTCACCACTGCGAGAGAAGGACGGCTGTCGACCAGCCATTCGAAGTCACTAGTTGCCGCTCCCTGGTGGGGAACCTTCATGATGTCCGCCTGCAGCGGCCCCAGATCTGCCTGGGCTATCGCTTCGATGTCGCCAACCAACGCCACAGTGGTGTCTCCAGTAGTCGCCATCAGGACCAGCGAACCGTCGTTGGGAGACACGTAGCGCCGCAGCGGTCCTACCACCTCGAGCCGAAAGGCGCCAACGTCGATGACCGACCCGACGGCGGGAGCCACCACGGTCGTTCCCGTCGCCTCGGCTCTCGCCAATAACTCCGACAACCGGTCGTCGAAGGGCTGGCGACCCGGGTACCACAGATTCGCTATCGGAATGGTGCCCACCACCGCCTCGAGACCGCCGATGTGGTCGGCGTGTCGATGCGAGATGGCCAACAGATCGATGCGGCGAATCCCCCGCCCCCTGAGCAAGGCGGTAAGGCGTTGAGGGTCGGGACCGCCATCGACCAAGATCACTTCGCCGTTCGAACCCAACAAGAGCGTGGAGTCGCCCTGGCCCACATCGAGGAACACCGCGGTAGGCGAGGCGGGAAGGCTTCGAGGGGGAACCACGGTGACAGCGAGGACGACCGCGGCCGCCACCGATACCGCAGGCCGCAGCGACGCTCGTGACCACGCCAGGCCGCCGGCAGCGACAAGGGCCATCCACCCCAAACCGAGCTGTGGCCAGTCGGACGCGATGCGAGCCACCCACAGCACGATGCGCGCCATGCCTACGCCGAAGGCAGTCAGCGGCTGCCAGCCAACCAGAGTCCCAACTCCGCCGGCAGCGGTGGCAGTCGCGACCAGCGGTGCCGCGATGAGATTCGCCAGCGGAGCGAACAATGGGATCGACCCGAATTGCCATAGCAACAGCGGAGCCACAGCCACCTGAGCGGAAACGGTGGCACCCAGCGCCGACCAGGCCCACCGAGGGTTGCGATCACCGAACAGACCGGCTCCCGCCAACACGCCGGCGGTGGCTGCCACACTCAGCTGAAAGCCGAGCTGAGACACCAGATGACCCGAGAAG
>JAOTWH010000215.1 GCA_029863035.1 Acidimicrobiia bacterium
AGAACCGTCTTCGAATGGAAGCGAGGGGCCAAGCCAGGGAAGAAGAACTGAATGGACTACAACCTGCTCGAAGCACTCGAGCTCTTAGAGCAAGAAAAGGGCGTCCCGGCGGAGACGATCCTCGATGCCCTGGCCAACGCTTTGGTCTCGGCGTACAAGAGGACCCCGGGCGCCGCCGAGGAGGCTCGCGTCACTATCGACGCCGACACAGGCGAGATCATCGTTTACGGGCAAGAGCTCGACGAAGATGGGAACGTTGTCAAGGAGTGGGAGGACACTCCAGAGGACTTCGGCCGAATCGCAGCTCAGACCGCCAAGCAGGTCATCGTGCAGCGCCTGCGAGATGCCAAGCGGGAGCAGGTCTTCGACCTCTACGAGGGCCGAGAAGGCGATCTGGTCACAGGCATAGTCCAACAGTCCGATCACCGCTCCATCATCTTGGACCTCGGAAACGCCGAGGCGGTGATGCCGGGATCCGAACGCATTCCATACGAGCGCCTGGAGCGAGGGGCCAGGGTCAAGGCATGGATACTCGAGGTAAGGGGCGAGACCAAAGGACCCCAGATCGTGGTGAGTCGCAGCCACCCGGAGTTCGTTAGGTCGCTTTTCGAGCTCGAAGTGCCCGAGATGACAGAGGGCGTCGTCGAAATCAAACAGATCGCTCGCGAGCCCGGTCACAGGACGAAGATCGCCGTCTCATCATCCGATCCCAACGTGGACCCGGTCGGTGCGTGTGTCGGAGCACGGGGCAGCCGTGTTCGCCAAGTCGTGAACGAGCTGCGGGGTGAGAAGGTTGACATCGTCGAGTGGCGCGACGAGCCGACGTTGTTCATTGCCGAAGCATTGAGCCCGGCCAAGGTGAAGGAAGTTCGTATCGAGCAGCCAGAAGCGATACCCGAGTCGCAGGAGGTTGCCGTAGCGGTGGCTGCCGAACCAGCGGCGGGGGCTACGGCAGACGATGTCGTTCCTGACGATGGAGACGACGCCGCCATCGACGTGCCAGAGTCGCCCGCACCCGTGTCACCCCACGTCCCGTTGCCAACCGCCATAGTGATCGTTCCAGACCATCAGCTGTCACTTGCCATCGGGAAGGAAGGCCAGAACGCCCGCTTGGCCGCCCGTCTGACTGGCCATCGCATCGACATCCGCTCGGAGAGTCAGGATCTGGGTCTACCCATCGAAGACGAGGAAGGTGCGCCGGCCGCGCCCGAGGCGACGATCGATGCCGGTACCGAAGCCGCAGAGACGGAGGTGGCAGCAGTGCTCAACGAAGAAGGCGAAGGGGCTCCCGTTGACTCCGAGGACGACGAAGCCGACGCCGCTGAGACCGAAGACACCCCCGAAGATAACGCTGAGACCGAAGACACCCCCGAAGATGACAAGGCCGACCCCGACGGGTCGTAAGCCCAGATGGCAAGAGTCTGAATGCGCGTATATGAGCTAGCCCGTGAATTGAACCTTGAGTCCAAGGATGTCCTGGCGCGTGCCAAGGAGATCGGAATCGAGGTCAAGACGGCGTCTTCTGGGCTAGACGACGACGCTGCCGAGCTGGTGAAGCTGTCCTACAAAGAAGACAAGCCTGCCAAGGAGTCCGTAGCTGAAGCGGCCGCGGAGCCCGAGGCGAAGGCGAAGCCGGCAGATGCTCCCAAGTCGGAGACCTCGAAAGCGACCAAGACCTCAAAGTCCAAAGCGGCCGACGAGGAGGACGAGGAGCGATCCGAGTTCACGCCGGCGGTGACCGAGCTCGATGTGCCTTCCGACATCACCGTGGTGGACTTCGCCGACGCGGCCGGCCTCGGATTGCGCACTGTTACCAAAGTTCTCGTCGAGATGGGCGAGATGGTCACGGCCAGCTCGCATATCTCAACAGACGCACTCGAACTCCTGGCAGAGACGTTCGGCATGAGATTGACGGTTACACAGGCTGAAGTTGCGGGCCCCGAATCCGAGACACCAGCCCAACCGGAACGCCCGGTCTTCGAAGACCCCGAGGAGTCGCTGGCGCCACGCCCACCCGTGGTGACGGTCATGGGCCATGTGGACCACGGCAAGACCCTCCTTCTCGACACGATCCGTGCCACCAACGTGATCGAAGGCGAGGCAGGGGGAATAACCCAGCACATCGGTGCATACCAGGTTGAAAAGAACGGCAAGCGGATCACGTTCATCGATACGCCGGGTCACGAAGCATTCACCTCGATGCGAGCCAGAGGAGCAGTGGTCACCGACATGGTGATCTTGGTGGTGGCGGCCGACGACGGGGTGATGCCGCAAACGGTTGAAGCGATCAATCACGCCAAGGCTGCGGGCGTTCCGATGATCGTCGCCGTCAACAAGATGGACCTCGAAGCCGCCAATCCGATCAGGGTGAGAACGCAGCTCACCGAGCACGAAGTGCTGGTCGAGGAGCTTGGGGGAGATGTGCTGGACGCAGAGGTTTCAGCCCAATCGGGTGCGGGGATCGATCACTTGCTCGAACTCGTCGAGCTCACAGCTGAGCTGGCCGAGCTCAAGGCCAATCCCGACGCAATGGCATCGGGGATCGTCGTCGAGACCGAGCTGGACAAGGGCCGTGGTCCGGTTGCCACCGTCATTGTGCAGCGTGGCACCTTGAGGCCAGGCGACGCCATCGTGGCCGGCGAGGTATCCGGCCGGGTGCGCGCTATGTTCGATGAGAACGGCAATCAACTCCAAGAAGCGCCTCCTTCGACGCCGGTGCTCATCATGGGCTGGGACGAAGTCCCAACGTCGGGGGCCTTCTTCCAGGCCGTCGACTCAGAAAGAACCGCTCGAGGCCTGGCAGAAGACCGCCTCGCCGAGCTTCGCAGCCAAGAGCTCTTCGTTCCCGATGCCGAGCAGCGACTCGAACAACTGCTCGACACCCTTCGCACAGCAGACCATGCCGAGCTTCGCCTCATAATCAAGGCCGACACCCACGGGTCGCTGGAGGCCATTCGAGAGGCCATCGCCAAGATCAAGCGTGAGGACGGTGCGGTCGTCATCATCCACGGCGCGGTTGGCGGCATAAATGCCAACGACATCGTCCTCGCCGAGGCGTCGGAGGCTCTGGTCATCGGATTCAACGTTCGTCCCGACTCGGGGGCTCGCAAGGCAGCCCAGGAGTCGGGCGTCGAGGTTCGCACCTATCGCGTCATCTACGAGTTGCTCGACGAGATGGAACAGATCCTGCTGGGCCGTCTTGCCCCCGAGCAGGTCGAAGAGCTGCTCGGCGTCG
>JAOTWH010000216.1 GCA_029863035.1 Acidimicrobiia bacterium
GACGATCCCGCCCGTGGTCGACATCGAGCTGGTGAAGGACGTCTCGGTGGGAGTGGTGCTCCTTGGTCAGTCGACCACCTTCACCATCTTTGCCACTAACAATGGCCCCGCTAACGCCACCGGTGTCGTGGTGCACGATCGCATCCCTGTTGGATTGCAGTACGTCAGCGACAGCGGCGCAGGTGCGGTGGTGGCCACCGTTCCCGCTACCGGTGGCGGCGGCACGTTGGTTTGGACGATCGGCAACCTGGCTGCTGGTGCCTCGACCAACTTCAGCTTCGTGGCTACTCCACTCGACGTTGGTGTCAACTACGTCAATGTGGCAGAGGTCATGGCGCACAACGAGACCGATATCGACTCGACGCCGGGCAACAACGTCTTGGCCGAGGACGACCAGGACGATGCTGCCGTTATCGCCCAAGCGGTGCTGCAGACCGCTACCACAACGACCACGACGACCATACCCGTGGCCGTCGTCACGCTGCCCAAGACCGGCATCGATGGCAGCCAAGCGACCGGCATCGGTGCCGTGGGCTTGGCCCTGCTCTTGTTGGGCGGAACCCTGGTGTCGGAAACCAGGCGCAGGCTGCCCGGGCGACATCGCTAGACCCCATAGGGGATAGACCAACGAAAGACCGCACCTCGGGTGCGGTCTTTCATTTCGGGTGACTAGTCACTTCTCTGTGTCCCCAGTTGAGCCTGTACGGGTGCTCCACCCCGCCATATTGTCTGGCTTACCACAGATCGGTACGGGCGCCTTAGGGGGCCAGGAGGCCCGGGAGCAATGCTCCCGGGCCTTTACAATGGCGCTCCATGAACGAAGGGACTGATGGAGGCGGCGTACGACCCCAAAGCGGTCGAAGCGCGCTGGTACCCGGTGTGGGAATCAGCGGGCGCCTTTCAGCCTGAGCTGAATCCGGGCGGGGAGCCCTTCTGCATCGTCATCCCGCCCCCCAACGTGACCGGGGTCCTGCACATGGGTCACGCTCTCGACAACACGATCCAAGACGTGATCATCCGCCGTAAGCGAATGCAGGGTTTCGCCGCGCTCTGGGTGCCGGGCATGGACCACGCCGGGATCGCCACTCAGAACGTCGTCGAGCGAGAGCTGGCAGCCGAAGGCATCTCACGCCACGACCTGGGCCGTGATGATTTCGTCGAGCAGGTCTGGCAGTGGAAGGAGCGTTCGGGGGGCCAGATCACCAAGCAGATGAGGCTGCTGGGGTTCTCGTGCGACTGGAGCAGGGAACGCTTCACCATGGACGACGGTTTGTCGGCGGCCGTGGTCGAGGTGTTCGTTCGCCTCCATGAAGAGGGCTTGATCTATCGGGCCAACCGCATCATCAATTGGTGCGTCCGGTGCCATACCGCCCTTAGTGACATCGAGGTGGAGCACATCGAAGAGCAGGGCGAGCTGGTGCACATCACCTACCCCTTCTCAGATGGTGACGGCGGCATCACCGTTGCCACCACTCGAGCCGAGACCATGTTGGGCGACACGGCTGTTGCAGTACATCCCGAAGATGATCGGTATCGCGCGATAGTTGGCCGAACCGTCACGCTCCCGCTACTCGGCAGGGAAATCCCGGTGGTGGCCGATGAGGGGGTGGAGAAGGAGTTCGGTACCGGGGCGGTGAAGGTGACCCCGGCGCACGATCCGCTCGACTTCGAGATCGGCGAGCGTCACGGATTGGAAGCCATCAAGATCCTCGACGAAGAAGGGAATATCACCCCCGCCGGTGGGCCTTTCGCCGGTATGGGGCGCGACGAAGCTCGGTCCGCTGTCAAGAAAGCGTTGGCTGATGCTGGCGCCCTGGGCGAGGTCGAGCGGCACACCCACTCGGTTGGCCACTGTTCGCGCTGCGATTCGGTGGTCGAGCCGATGCTGTCGCTGCAGTGGTTCGTGAAGGTGAAGCCGCTGACTGACCCTGCCGTCGCTGCGGTTCGCGACGGCGATACCAAGTTCATACCGAAGCGGTGGGAGAAGAACTACTTCAACTGGATGGAGAACCTGCGTGATTGGTGCATCAGCCGCCAGCTGTGGTGGGGGCACCGCATCCCCGCCTGGTACTGCGAGCAGTGCCATGAGGTGGTCGTCGCCAGAGCCGAACCAGAGGCGTGTTCTGCCTGTGGGCATACCGAGCTGCGTCCCGACCCCGACGTGCTCGATACGTGGTTCTCATCGGCTCTGTGGCCATTCTCGACGCTTGGGTGGCCGCAGGAGACCGAGGATCTGGGCACTTTTTACCCAAACAGCGTGTTGGTTACCGGTTTCGACATCATCTATTTCTGGGTGGCGCGGATGATGAAGATGGGCATCCACTTCACCGGAGAAGTCCCGTTTCCCGATGTGGTCATCCACGGATTGGTCAGGGCGCCGGATGGACGGAAGATGTCGAAGTCGCTCAACAACGCCATCGACCCCATCGAGTTGGTGGACCGCTACGGCGCCGATCCGCTGCGTTTCGGACTACTGCGGGCTGCCACCCCGGGCCAGGACGTGCCGTATCAGGAGGAGTCGGTGGATGCGGCACGTCGCTTCGGCAACAAATTGTGGAATGCCGTCCGTTTCGCGCTGATCCACGTCGACCCCAATGACGTCCCGGCCAGCGGGGGATATCCCGACCAGCCGACGCCGGAGGGTGCGTGGATCCTGTCTCGACTGGCAGAGACAGCGAAGGAAGTGGACGGTTTGCTCGACGAGTACCGCTTCTCGGATGCGTTCGGGACGCTCTACAACTTCGCCTGGTCGGAGGTGTTCGATTGGTATCTGGAGCTCGCCAAGGCGGCCTTGGATGACCCCGAACAGGCGACGGTCACCAAAGCCACGCTCGGAGTCGTGATGCGAGACCTCCTGAAGCTGCTCCATCCTGCCATCCCCTTCCTCACCGAGGAGTTGTGGGGCGAACTGGTGGGGGAGGGCTTGATCGCTACTTCGAGCTGGCCTGAGCCGCCGGCCTTCCAGGCGCCGAGCTCGATGGCTCTCTTCCAAGATCTCATGGTGGCGGCGAGGCGGTTCAAAGCCGAACACGGCCTGTCGCCTCGCCTCCCCATCGAGTTGAAGTTGGTCGACCCGTCAGGCGAGGCCGATGACTGGTGGACGATGCAAGCAGCCTCGGTGGCCGGCGTGACTCTTGGCCCCGCTCCGGGCGACCCCGCCGGCTACACCCGGATCGTCAGTGGCGGGATCGAGGGGTACATCGCCCTGGCCGATCTGGTGGAGGTTG
>JAOTWH010000042.1 GCA_029863035.1 Acidimicrobiia bacterium
TCGCCGAAGCCATCTTCTCCACGGCAACCAACCTGGTGGAGATCGGTGCGCTTGGGAACCTGTACAACGGGACCCTGGCGAACGGTGGTGTGGGTCTGGCCCCGGAGCATGATGTAGCGTGGCCGGATGGGATCGCGGCCGAGTTGGCTGACATCGAGGCCGGCATCATCGACGGCAGCATCGTCATCAACACGGTCGATCGCAACGCCGAAGAGTAAGAACTACCCGGAATCGACAACGCGAAACCCCCGCCCACTCGGGCGGGGGTTTCGTTTTGGGCATGCAGTGGCCGGTTCGGTTCGTCTAGTCTGCGGCGCGGCCGAGTAGGAGGTACCGAACTTGGAGCTGGAGCTGCGCGGGATAACGAAGCAGTTCCCTGGCGTGCTCGCCAACGATCACGTCGACCTTTCGGTGCGGTCTGGCGAGATCTTGGGCTTGCTTGGCGAGAACGGCGCAGGCAAGACCACCCTGATGAACATCCTCTACGGCCTCTACAGCGCCGACGAGGGTGAAATCGTGGTGAACGGCGAGGTGGCCCACTTCACGTCGCCGGGCGACGCGATCGCTGCCGGCATCGGCATGGTTCACCAACACTTCATGCTGGTGCCGGTCTTCACCGTTACCGAGAACGTCGTCTTGGGGGTGGAGCCGACCAACTCCTGGGGAGTCATCGACATCAAAGAGGCAAGGCGGGAAGTAAGCGAGATCTCCGCAAAGTACGGCCTAGAGGTTGACCCGACTCGCTTAATCGAAGACCTCCCCGTCGGTGTGCAGCAACGAGTCGAGATCATCAAAGTGCTCTTTCGAGAGGCCGACATATTGGTGTTCGACGAGCCCACTGCAGTGCTCACTCCCCAGGAAGTCGAGGAGTTCTTTGGCATAGTTCGCTCGCTGCGCGATGCCGGTAAAGGCATCATCTTCATCACTCACAAGCTTGGAGAAGTACTCGAAATCTCGGACAGGATCGCTGTGTTGCGTCGAGGCAGGACGGTTGGAGAGACCACACCAGGCGAGACGGACAAACAGAAGTTGGCCGAGTTGATGGTTGGTCGCCCCGTTGACCTAGTGGTCTCCAAGGGTGCGGCGCAGCCCGGTGACGCCGTCCTCGAAGTGAGGAACCTGGTGGTGCTTGATGACCGTGCTCACCCGGCCATCGACGATGTCAGCCTGACTGTTCATTCGGGCGAGATCGTCGGCGTGGCCGGGGTACAGGGCAACGGCCAAACGGAACTTGTCGAGGCCCTGACCGGCCTGCGTGACCCATTCTCAGGATCCGTGACCATCACGGGCGTCGATGCCACCGGAGCAACGCCCCGCAAGATTCACGAACTGAGCGTTGCTCACGTCCCCGAAGACCGGCAACGATCCGGTCTGGTAATGGCCTTCACAGTGGCGGAGAACATGGTCCTCGACACTTACCACCGGGCCCCGTTCTCCAGGGGAATCGTGATGGATTGGGACGAGACCAGACGCACCGCGACCCGGCTGGTGGAGGAGTACGACGTGCGCACTCCGAGCATCGAAGTTGAGATGGGCAACTTGTCCGGCGGCAACCAGCAGAAGGTGATCGTCGCTCGCGAGTTCAGCAGAGACGTGAAACTGGTCATTGCATCCCAGCCGACCCGTGGGCTCGATGTCGGTTCCATCGAGTACATCCATGAGCGCATCGTGCAGGAACGCGACGAAGGGGCAGGCATCCTCATCGTGTCCACCGAGTTGGACGAGGTCATGGCGCTGTCCGACCGGATTCTGGTGATGTATCGGGGCAAGATCGTTGCCGAGGTGGAAGGCTCCAAGGCCACCGCCTCTGACCTCGGCCTCTACATGGCGGGAGCGTCGCCCTCATGAGCGACGACACGCGGGGCGAGGTCCCCCAGTTGCCCGAACCAGCAGACGACAATGTTCCGGCCGAGACCCTGCCCGGGACAGGAGACGGTGGAAGCGGCGGGGGGGACGAGCAGGGCAACGGCAGGAAGTTCTTTGAGGACCTGACCGGTGTCAACGTCGATTGGCGAAACGCCTTGTTGGTCCCGATCCTGGCGATTATCACGGCCCTCATCGCCAGCGCTTTCGTCATCCTCATTTCCGACCTCGACGTTTGGAGCAACTTCGGTACAGAATCCCTGAGTAACGCGTTCAGTGAGATCCGGCGCGCCTTCGTTGCGCTGTTCGAGGGGTCTTTGGGATCGGGCAGGGCGCTGTCGGAGACTCTCACCAATTCGTCGACCCTGATCCTGGCTGGGTTGTCGGTTGCTGTCGGATTCCGGGCCGGCCTTTTCAACATCGGAACCGAGGGCCAGATCCTCGCCGGCGGCATGGCTGCGGTTTGGGCTGGATTCGCTTTCGATTTCCCCGTGTTCATCCACCTGCCGTTGGTGATCATCGCCGGCGCCATCGGTGGAGCGGTGTGGGGAGGCATCCCCGGCTTGCTACGCGCCAAGACCGGAGCACACGAGGTCATCACCACCATCATGATGAACCAAATTGCCATCTTGTTGGTGCTTTACCTGCTCGATACTCAGTTGTTCCAGTTGGCTGGTCGGGACGATCCGGTCTCGAAGACGATCAAGGAGTCGGGTCGACTTCCTCGGTTGGTGGGATTCCTCGACAACTCCGACTACCGGGTTCACGCCGGCCTCATCCTGGCCTTGCTGGCAGCTGCGGCCGTCTACTGGCTGTTGTTCCGTTCCACCATCGGTTACGAGTATCGAGCGGTGGGGGCCAACCCCGACGCAGCTCGATACGGAGGCATGAGCGTCACCCGCATCTACATCTCGGTGATGTCGGTCGCCGGTGCCTTGGGAGGCCTGGCCGCTGTCGACCTCATGTCGGGAGTTCTTCACCGAGCGTCGCCGGGATTCTCAGGGGGTCTTGGCTTCGAGGCCATCGCGCTGGCCCTGCTGGGGAGGTCTCATCCGGGGGGCGTGGTGGTGGCGGGTCTCCTGTTCGGTGCGTTGCGTACCGGCGGCCAGGAGATGCAGGTGGCTACCGACGTGCCGATCGACCTCATTCTGGTGGTGCAGGCGTTGGTGGTGGGCTTCATCGCCGCCCCGGCCCTGATCCGGGCCATCTATCGAGTTCGTACTGGTGAAGGGACCGGGCAGGTAACAAGGGGCTGGGCGACATGACCGCTGTCGCTCCAACCATCGAGCTTGAGGAGATCCGCACTCCCCAAGAGATCAAGCGATCGCGCTATCTCGGCATCACCTACATCGCCATGGCCATCTTCGTGTTGTGGGCATTTGCCTTCGGCAGTGTCGGCAACGGCAGCGCCACCTTCGGGCTGGCCCGACCGACCGACCCAAGCTTCCCCGACTTCACGTTCAACGCAGCTTTCGTAGCGTTCATCGTTGCCGCCGTATTGGCTTCGATGGGTGGCGTTCAGCTTGCGCGCGGTTTCGGTAAGCGCTCCAACCTCGTGCTGGCCTTTGGGTTCATTCTCTTCACATTCGCCTTCCTCGGCTGGGCTACCGCCCAAAGCGGCCTCGGCTCATTCAGCATGGTCGGTATGTTCGAGACCACCATCGTGAGGTCGGTGCCGATCACCCTTGGCGCCTTGGCCGGGGTTCTCTGCGAGCGAGTAGCGATCATCAACATCGCCATCGAGGGGATGCTCTTGGGCGGTGCGTTCGTGGCCGTTCTGGTGGCATCGTTGCTCCGCACCGAGGATGCGTCGTTGTACTTCGGGGCGCCCATGGCGGGCTGGATCGGAGTGGCGGCTGCGATGGCCACCGGCGCCGTTCTGTCGTGGGTTCTTGCGGTTTTCTCCGTCAGATACCGTGTGGACCAAATAATCGTTGGTGTTGTGATCAACATCTTCGTTTTGGGATTGACCTCGTTCCTCACCGTGCGACTATTGGTTACCAATCCCGACCTCAACAGCGGCGCGATCTTCAAGTCGGTGAAGATCTGGGTGGTGGGCGACATCCCGGTGATAGGCCCGATCTTCTTCAATCAAACCGCCATCGTCTACCTGACGTTCATTCTGGTGGCGGCGCTCACCTTCGCTCTGTTCCGTACCCGGTGGGGATTGCGCTCTCGAGCGGTGGGCGAACACCCTCAGGCGGCCGACACAGTCGGGGTGAACGTCTATCGCTTCCGTTACCTCAACGTGATGATGGGAGGCATGGTGGCCGGTATCGGCGGGGCATGGTTCACGGTTGGCACGGTGGGGCGTTTCGACGAGAACATGACCAACGGAAAAGGGTTCATCGGCCTGGCGGCGATGATCTTCGGCCGCTGGCACCCGGTTGGGGCGATGTCTGCCGGCCTGGTGTTCGGCTTCGCCGATGCGCTGCGCCAAAAACTCGGCATCCTGCAGACCCCGATCCCTTCCGAGTTCCTGGGAATGCTTCCGTTCCTGGCCACCATCCTGGTGGTGGCCGGTCTGGTGGGTAAGGCTCGTCCGCCCGCAGCCGACGGCCAGCCTTACATCAAGGAGTAGCTGTGTACATTGCTCTGCGACTCGGCCGCGCCTCCACTGGTGGAAGACGAGGGCCGATCGCAGAGCGTGCTGCCGCTCCGTTGCACACTTGTGCGGTGCCTCGCCCGCCGGGCTCGGCTTGAACCAACCCCATTAGGTGCCGAGCGCCTTTCTGGAGAACCCGAGGCACATGCGGAAAGACGTCTTCGGGTTAGTAGTCGATGGTCAACAGACCTGACCAGCTCAGGAAGTCGCTGCCCAGCTCGGTCGTTCCGCCGAAGGCCTGAAGGGGATCGAACACTCGACGGGCGGAGCCTCCAAGGTCGAAGACATCGAACATCCCTTGTATGTCTACAAAGACCTGGAGTCCGTCGCCGGGGAGGCCGGCATCGAGCTGGCGATGGCGCTCATTATCGGTAACCGTGGATTCTGAACCGAATGCCAGCGATTTGGCCAGATCGGCGTTGCTGGCCACCGCAAGTACGTCGTCGGACAGGGTGTAGGAGACCGCATCGTTGCCGTCGAACAAGAACGACGTTGCATCGTCACCCACAGCCAGGTCAACACCGTTGTCACGCACCAATTGCTCGATGCGGGCCAGGGCATCGGCGACCGGTTCCCGGTCCAGCACGCCTATCCCCATGGCCAGGCCAAGGTCAAAGCCGGAGGCCTCGGCCATGAGCCCTATCCGGGTGTGGGTGAGGGCGAAGACGACCTCACGCCCAAGGCCAGGCAGCGCTTCGGCGAACGGGTCGAAACCCAGCGCCTGCTGCGCCTCGTCAACCAGCTGGTCGTAGGCAAAGGGATCCGCCTGGCGCAAGGCGTCGATGCCATTCTCGATGGCGCCTTCCGGGATCAAGGCGGCGATGTAGCCAAGGGTCTCGGCGGGAAGATTCTCGACCACTTCGACCCGGCCCTCCTGAAGGAACTCACCGACCGAATCTTCGCTGCCCGGCTCGAAACCGTAGATGCCGTCAAAGCGCAGGCCGTTGTCTCTTATCGACATCGAGCTTGCGATTCCCGTGAGTGATTCCAGCTGCGCCAAGTCGACGCCGGGATCGGCAAGAAGCGGACTGTTCAGAGCTTCCGTCAGCCATCCGGTGCCCACGTAGACCGCTACCAGGCGGTCCGAAGGCAAGCGACCGACGATGGCGCTGTAGTCGTCGTTGTCCAAGATGGACTCGCCGTCGCGGGTATCCAGCGCCTCCGTCACGTCGCCGTCGTCGATAGCCATGATCATCAGGTCGTCTTCGAGGTAGATGACAAAGGGGCCCCCGGAGCCGGCACCAGGTGTGATCGTGGTCAGCTCACCATCTCCCATCGCCGCAATGTTGACGGTCCCTTCGACGTCCTCGGCGATAGTCCTTGCCAGCTTGGCAACGAAGGATGCGGCCTCGTCGCGGTCACGCACTGCGGCGCTCACTATCGCCCGATTTCCGTCGGCATTGGTATCGAACCCACCGCCGAGGGGATCGATCCATAAAGCGATCGTGACCGATCGGCCGATCCAGGGGGCGACGTCATCGGCCAGGGTCAACCCCAGTTCCTGTTCGAGTTCCGAGTCGATGGTTCCCAGCACATCGGTTTCTGACTCATCGATCCAGCCTGCCTCGGCTGCGGGGATGGTGAAGGCTTTGACCAGGCGATCCACTTGCTCGGAATCGCGCACCTGAAGTAGGTCAAAGGTGATGACGACGTCAGCGTCTGGTTGGACGACTTCGGCGGAGGCGAAGGCGCTACCGACGATCGCATTCCACACCAACACAGAAATTACCGCCACCGCCACTACCACAACAATGGCGGATGCACCGGCGACCAAAGCTGTCTTGTTGCGTTGGCGGATGGGCTGTGGCTGGAAGGCCGGGGCGGCGTCCTCGTCATCGGCAGGTAGCGGTCTGACGTAGCCGGGTCCGTTGCCATCGGTCATGTGAGTCCTCCCGTTAACTCTTGACTGTAGGAGTCGGCAGGGCGGGTCAGGCGCCTAAGCGATGGTTTTAGCCGGTGCCGGTTGTGGCTTCCGGCTCGACCTCCCGCCCGAAGAACTTCACCTCTTGGAGGGCCAGCTCCCGGAAGGGGATCTTGCCGTTGAAGGCCTCCGCTGGGTAAGTGCTGAGAACGGACAGAGTGAGCCGTGAA
The DNA here is from genome assembly GCA_029863035.1 of Acidimicrobiia bacterium. Next base: position 6,560 of record JAOTWH010000042.1, read on the forward strand.
GTGTTGACCGATGCCACGGTGATCGTCTGAGGCTCGTTGGTGTCCGCCAGCGTGCCGGTGGTGCGAGTAGCGAGGTCGTCGATCTCGATCTCGTATGTCTCGATCCGGTAGTTGCGCTTGAAGCGCTCTTCGTCGGTGACGTTCTGGATGGTGATCTGGGTGATCTGGACCGGCTGGGCGAAGGTGAACACCAGCTCGGGTGTCCCCCCTTCCTGAGTGTCGTTCCAGGAGTTGAGTGGATCTGAGTCGATGAGAGCAGAGGCCGGGAACCCCGGGAGCTCGCTGGAAGAACTGACACCTGACACGGTTAGCTCCTCGATGCGTTCCTGTGGGAAAGCCGTGCTGGGGGTCGACCCGGGTGCCTCCGTGGAGGGGGCGGCCGAGTCGTCGCCCGATGAGAACAGGTTGACCAATAGAGCGATCAGCGCCACGACCAAGATCACTCCCGCCAGCACCATCAGGGCTCTGGCGCCCGCGGTGGTTCGCAACATGGGGGGTGGGGCAACGGGCAATGGGCCCTGAGAGATTCGGGCACCGCAGTATTCGCAGTGGCGATTATGGGCCGGATTGGCGCTGCCGCACGATGGGCAAGCGACAGTGGGCGCGTCCTCTATGACCGGTTCGCTTGGCTCCGCCACGTCGGCTGCGTCCGGCGGGCCCTCGTCCAGCTCAAATGGCTCGAACAGGTCGTCGAACGAATCGATCTTGTCGTTGTCGTCCAAAGGAGCCTTTCCTCGCACCTTGCCGAACCGAACGAATCGGTATTCTGGCATGTTTGACCATGTCCGTCGGCCTGATCCGAACCGTCGAAACCTGGACCACGGCTAACTCCATATGGACGATAGCCGTGATAGTCGCAGTTGCCATCGCCGCGGTGACGCTGTTTCGTGTCACAGGGCGTCGATAGCGTGTTGGCAGATGTACCAATGCGCAGAGTGCGGCTTCAGTTCGCCACGGTGGATGGGCTTCTGCCCGCAGTGTCGTAATTCAGCTGCGCTGATCCAGATCGCCGACCAGGGTGGCACCAACAAGAGTGCCAGGCGGGCGGCCGAAGCTGCGGTTCCCATAGCCGCCGCGGCTGCGGAACCAAGCGTTGCTACTCCGACCGGGATGGCGGAGCTGGATCGCGTTCTGGGTGGTGGTTTGGTGCCGGGTGCGGCACTACTCGTCGGCGGCGAGCCTGGGGTGGGCAAGTCCACCCTGCTCTCTCAGGCTGCAGCCGCCGTCGCCCGAAGGGGAGGCTCGGCCTTAGTCGTCAGTGCTGAGGAGTCGGTTAGCCAGGTCGGGATGAGGTTGGGGAGGCTGGGGGCGGTGGCGGTCGATGTGGCACTGGTAGCAGAGCATCGACTGGAGCCGATCCTCGCTGCGGCCCACAACGCAAGGCCAGCCATCATGGTGGTTGACAGCATCCAAGCCGTGGCATCCGCCTCCGTGGCGGGTGTCAGTGGCGGGCCGGCACAAGTCCGCGAGTGTGCCGACCAGCTGGTGCGATTCGCTAAGGAGACGTCAACGCCCGTCGTCCTCATCGGCCACGTCACCAAGGATGGCAACATCGGTGGACCGAAGTTGCTCGAACATATGGTCGACGTTGTCCTGTACCTCGAAGGCGACGCTCGCCTTGGGCTACGGCTGCTGAGGAATCTCAAGAATCGGTTCGGTCCCACCCACGAAGTCGGCATGTTCGAGATGACCGACCGCGGCATGCAGGAGGTGGCCGATCCATCTGCCGTGCTGGTTGGCGAGTGGCGGGGAGTAATGCCCGGAACCGTTGTCTACCCGGCCATCGAAGGCAGACGTCCGGTGCTGGTCGAGGTCCAAGCTCTGGTCGACCCCTCGCCGTCGGCTAAGCCGCGGCGCAGCGTGCGGGGGGTGGAACCGGCCAGGGTCCACCAGCTGCTGGCGGTACTGGCTCGCCATGGGGGTCTCAACTTCTCCGGCCATGACGTCTATGTCAACGTGGTGGGCGGCCTGCGAATGCGCGAGCCGGCAGCCGATCTGCCGGTCGCACTTGCTCTGGCGTCGTCGATAACCGGTGTGGCTCTAGGGCGCTTGGCTGCTTGGGGGGAAGTCGGGCTGACCGGCGAGACTCGCCCCGCGGCGCAGAGCCAGATTCGCTCGGATGAAGCGAAGCGCGTTGGCATCAGGTCGGTACTAGCTCCCACCGAACGCGATGCCGACGATATCGCCACGATGTTGGAGCGAGCAGGGCTTCCCCTGTCTCAACCCGGCCTCGTCGCAGCGGTGGTGTAGTAGCCTCGCCGGGCAATGTCCGAGCCGACCGGTCCCAACGAATTCAAGATCTTGCGGTTGGTCGCGCCCGGTACCTCGCTGCGAGAAGCGATCGAGCTGGTCATTCGCCAGAGCAGCGGTGGCCTGACGGTTCTGGGCGGCGGGCCCAAAGTTGATGCGATTTCGAGTGGCGGGTTCAAGCTGGCCGGAGCCACGTTCAGTCCGCAACGCATGGCCGAGCTATCCAAGATGGATGGCGGAGTGGTGCTAGACAGCGACGCCGAGCACATCCTTGCCGCCAACGTGCACCTCAACCCCGATCCCACGATCGACACCGAGGAGACCGGCACCCGCCATCGCACGGCCGAGCGGGTGGCGAGGCAGACCGGGGTGCCCGTGATCGCCATCAGCGATTCAAAGGATCTGGCCACGGTCTTCACCCGCAGTGGGAAGTTCGAGCTTGAGAGCCCAACCTCGGTCCTGGCGCAGGCCAACCAAGATGTTCAGTCGCTCGAGAGATTCCGCAACAGGCTCGACGATGCTCAAGATCGGCTCACCCGCCTCGAAGTCGACGACATCGTGTTGATGAGAGACGTTGTGCAACTGCTCCAGCGAGCAGGCTTGGTTATGTCGCTGGGACGAGACCTCGACCACTTCGCGGTAGAACTAGGCCAAGAGGGTGGGCTCATCAGGCTGCAGATAACCGACCTGCTCGACGGTGTAGAAGAGTTGGCGGGGTTGGTATTTCGCGACTACGCCAAACGACCCGGTCGGATCAAGCCGCTCAACCGTTTGGCCGAGGCGCAATCGAGCGACCTGTTCGACGCCAATCGGGTGGCGGCCGCCCTCGATCTGGGACCCCTCGACGCTCATGTGAGCCCTCGCGGACTGAGGGTGTTGGGACGGATTCCGCGCCTTCCCGAAAGCGTCCAGACCTCGTTGATGCGGCGGTTTGGCGACTTTCAGACGATGCTCCATGCTTCGGCGGCTGAGCTCGATCAGGTGGATGGAGTGGGCAAGGCGAGGGCACGCCAGCTTCGGCACTATTTCGATCGGCTTCTCGAAGTAACGCCGCATCTGGACGGTGACGAAGAGTAGAAAAGCCTGTGGGAGGGTCTGTTTCGGCCGATAACTAGTGCGCGGCAATATCTCCGCGCACATTATGTATCTGCCAATTCATCCAGAGTTCGGCCCCGCCCCGACGGTGGTGCCCAAGGTGGCTTCGTCATGATCGTCGAAGTGAGTCGCTTGCTGATAACCGTTTCGCTAACCGGCGTTGGGTTTCAGACCGGCAAGCTCTTCGTGCAATGGTTCCCCAATGCCCAGGCGGACCGCGACGTTGCGATCGTGGTAGGAGCCCTGCTCGGCGCGGCCATCGGATACGTGGTGGGCGGGGTGGCTGGTCGCACCATTCGTTCGGGGCTCGATAAGGCGCCACAGTTGTTCGCCAAGATGTCTGGACCAGAGCTGTTCGCGGGAGGTTTCGGTGCCTTGGTCGGGTTGATGGTCGGAGTTGTTCTTGCGCTGCCAGCCGTCCTGCTGGTGCCTGCCCAGCTGGGCTGGCCAGCGGCGACACTGGTGGTTGTTGTCCTCACGGCTTTCGGGGCCAAGATATTCGCTTCCCGCTCGCACGAGTTGCTCACCGCAGCCGGGCTGCGCGAGAGGCATCCGCTTCAGGTTGCCTCCCCCTATGCAGAGAGCGGAGCCGAGCAGGACGCATTCGTAATCGACACCTCGGCGGCCATCGACGGCCGGGTACTAGAACTGGCTCGCAGTGGTCTGCTTCGCGGCAGGCTGTGGGTTCCTGCGTTCGTCGTCGATGAGCTACAAACCGTTGCCGACTCGTCTTCCAAGGACCGCCGCCGGCGCGGCAGGCGGGGACTTGACGTACTTGATGCGCTACGGGATGTTCCCGGCGTTGAGTTCGCCGTGCTAGAGGACACTGTCCCGGAACACCACGAAGTAGACGCCAAGCTGCTGGCGGTCACATCTCGATCTGGAGGAACCCTCGTAACCACCGATCACAACTTGGCGCGGGCGGCAGAACTGCGCGGTCTCATCGTCGTGAACCCCCATGCGATCGGCGAGTTGATGTCTCCCGGCATGGACAACGGTGCTCAAATCGAGATCAAGATGGAGAAGGCTGGTTCGGAGGAGGGGCAAGGTGTCGGCTACCTTGACGACGGAACGATGGTCGTCGTCGAGGGCGGCGCCGACCACATAGGCGAGACGGTACGGGCGGAGGTGGCGAACACTTTGCGAACCTCAATCGGAAGACTTCTCTTCGCTCGCATCGTCACTTGAGTTTCTGGGGCGTCGTCGTCGCCGCCGGCGCAGCCACCCGCTACGGAAGTCCCAAGCAGACCGCCCAGTTGTCCGACGCTCCTCTGTGGCAGTGGGCGCAGCGGGCCTTGATGGCGGGCGGTGCAGCCGGTGTCGTCCTCGTTGGAGATGTTCCCAACGGCGTTCCGGGTGGAGAGCGGCGGAGGGACTCTGTCGCTAACGGGTTGGCAGATGTGCCGGCCGACGTCGAGTTCATCCTCGTCCATGACGCCGCCCGCCCGTTGGCATCCGAAGCCTTGGTGAGGTCGATAGCGATTCGCCTCCAGCAAGGCGACGCCGACGGAGTAGTACCCGTGGTGCCTATTCGGGATACTGTGAAACGAGTATCGGGCGAACGAGTCATCGAGACGGTCGACCGTAGTGAACTAGTGATGGTCCAGACTCCGCAGGGATTCACCGCGGAAGCACTGCGCAAGGCCCATGCCTCAGTTGAGGGGGATGCTCCCGATGATGCCTACCTCGTGGAAAGAGCCGGCGGGAAGGTGGTCTCCGTTCCGGGTGAAGTGTCGAACCTCAAGATCACGTTTCCCAAAGATCTTGTCGTCGCCGAGGGCCTGTTGAGATGAGGGTTGGATTCGGCGTCGACTCCCATCGCTTCGCTTCCGCAGGCGTTGTGCTGTTGGGCGGGGTTCGGGTGGACGAGTCGCGCGGCGTCGCTGCCACCTCCGACGGCGATGTGTTGGCTCACGCTGTGGCCGACGCCTTGTTGGGCGCCGCGGCCCTTGGCGATCTGGGCGCTCTCTTTCCCGCCGAGCACTCCCAAGGGGCGGATTCGATGGAGCTGTTGGCGACCGTGGTGGCTCGGTTGGCTGCCGAGGGCCTGGCGCCTGCCGGATTGGATGCCACAGTTATCTCGCAATCGGTGAGAGTGGCGGCGCATCGTGACGCCATTCGGGCCGAGTTGGCCGAGGTGCTCGGGTTGGATGTCGAACGAATCTCGGTGAAGGGAACCACCACCGACGGCCTCGGCTTCACCGGGTCGGACGAAGGGATCGCCGTTACGGCCGTGGCGGTGCTGACCGAGAAGTAGCTCAAGGGCTTGGCGAGGCCGGCGGTACCATCGCCGCGTGAGGCTCTACAACACTCTTGGGAAAGAACTGCAGGCATTCGTCCCCCGCGATGCGGGCAAGGCGAGCATCTACGTTTGCGGGCCCACCGTTCAGTCTGCTCCCCATTTGGGCCACGGTCGCGCCGCGGTGGTGTTCGACGTGCTGCGGCGGTACCTCGAGTGGACAGGCCTCGAGGTCCTCTACGTGACCAACGTCACCGATGTCGAAGACAAGATCATCGCCGAAGCCAACGATCGCGGCGTGGCCGCCGAAGAAGTGGCTGCGGAAGCGACGGAGCAATTCCTCAAGGGATACCGGGCGCTCGGAGTGCGCGATGCAGATCAGACCCCATACGCCACCGCCCATATCCCCGAGATGATCGCCCTGGTGGAGCGCCTCATCGAGTCTGGCCATGCATACGAATCGGAAGGCGACGTCTACTTCGCGGTGCGTTCGTACCCCGAGTACGGCAAATTGTCCGGCCACAACCTCGATGAACTCATTTCCGGTGCCCGGGTTGATCCTGGCGAGCACAAGAAGGATCCTCTCGATTTCGCTCTATGGAAAGCAGCCAAACCGGGTGAGCCGCACTGGACGTCGCCCTGGGGCGAGGGAAGGCCCGGTTGGCACATCGAGTGTTCGGCGATGGCGGCCAAGTACCTCGGGCGCTCTTTCGATATCCACGGTGGAGGACTCGACCTGGTGTTCCCTCATCACGAGAACGAGATCGCTCAATCGGAGGCCGCCGACGGAGTCCCCTTCGCCAAGTACTGGATGCATAACGGCATGCTCAATCTGCGTGGAGAGAAGATGGCCAAATCTACGGGGCAGCTCATTGGACTGCTGGACGCGTTGGATCGATACCCACCAACAGCCATAAGGCTCTTCTATCTGCGCAAGCACTATCGCTCACCGCTCGACTTCTCCGACGACGCCATCGGCGATGCTGTCAATTCGTTGGATCGCTTGTGGGCCTTCCGGCGGCGGGCGGGCGATGGCTCGGAACCAGACCGCGATGTGTTGGCGGCGTTCAGCCAAGCGATGGACGATGACCTCAACACAGCCGAAGCTTTGGCGGCGCTGTTCGACGCGGTAGCGGAGGGCAATAGACGGCTAGACGAGGGCGGTGATGTTGGGTCGTTGGTGGCTGCCTATGACCAGATTGTGTCGGTGCTTGGGATCGCGGAGCCCGATTCCGACATCGACGAGATCGCCAGCGTGTTGGCAGAGCTAGCCGAGGGACTCGGTGTGGAATCCAGCGGAAACGCAGCAGAGGTCCTAGACACGCTGGTGGCTCACCGTGAGGGGGCCAGGGCCCAAGGGGACTTCGCCACCTCCGACGCCGTGCGCGATGGATTGGCCGAGCTCGGGGTAGTGGTGGAGGACACGGCCGATGGCCCGCGCTGGCATAGGGGATAGGGTCGAGGGAACGCACGCGGTGTCCGCCGCGGTGGCCGCAGGCCGCGTCACCAAGCTCATGGTGGATGCAGCTCGAAGCGATCCCGAGATCACGGCCCTCATCGCGGCAGCGGAGGCCAATGGTGCAGAGGTGGAGCTGGTGGCCGATATCGCTTCGCTGGCGCTGACCGATGCGCCCCAAGGAGTTGTGGCCCATGCCGAGCCGATAACGCCGGTCGATCTTGCCACCGCTGTTGCCACAACCGACCCCGCTGCACTGGTGGTGCTCGATCACTTGGAGGATCCCCGCAACGTTGGGGCGGTGGCGCGATCTGCTGTAGCGGCCGGCATCCGGGCCCTCGTCGTGCCCAGCCGCCGTGCCGCTCCGCTAGGCGCTACAGCATTCAAAGCTGCAGCCGGGGCGTTCGAGCACCTGTCGATAGCCATGGTGTCCTCGGTGGCCGATACGGTGGCGAAGCTCCGTGATCTTGGCGTGTGGGTAGTGGGCCTTGACGCCGGGGGCGAGAGGTC
>JAOTWH010000217.1 GCA_029863035.1 Acidimicrobiia bacterium
ATTCACGCCGGGCTCGTCAATCAACAATTCATAGACCGGTCGACGACCGGCTTCGACGAATACGCCGCCAGCGTCGAGCCGTTCACGCTGGAAGCCGCCGCACAAGTCACGGGCGTGCCGGCGGAGGTCATCAAGGAGCTGGCCCACGACTACGCCACCGCAGAGACAGCCCAGCTGTGCTGGACGCTTGGCATCACCGAGCACCACAACGCCACGGACAACGTCCTCGCTCTTATCAACCTCTCGCTGCTCACCGGCCACGTTGGCCGATACGGATCGGGCCTCGTTCCCATCCGCGGCCAGAACAACGTCCAGGGTGGTGGCGACATGGGCGCCCTTCCCAACAAGCTTCCTGGATTCCAGAACCTTGAGGACGACGAGCTGCGAGGCAAGTTCGAGGCCGAGTGGGGCCAAGAGATCCCGGCCAAGGCCGGCTGGCACCTCAGCCTCATGTTCGAGGCGATGGAGCGGGGCGACATGCGCGCCGTCTACATCATCGGCGAGAACCCGGCCCAGGCCGAGGCCGACGCCACCCGGGCCCGCCGCCTGCTTGATGGGCTCGAACTGCTGGTGGTGCAGGACATCTTCCTCACCAAGACCGCCCAGATGGCAGACGTCGTGTTTCCTGCAGCCGCCGCCTGGGCCGAGACCGAAGGCACAGTGACATCGTCCGAACGACGAGTGCAGCGGGTTCGCAAGGCGCTCGATCCGCCCGGTGAGGCGCGCGACGACCTGTGGATCATCGCCGAGATGGCCAAACGCCTCGGCCACGATTTCGGAAACCCAACGGCCGAGGAGCTATGGGATGAGCTGCGCAGCCTTTCGCCAATGCATGCCGGGATGAGTTATGCGCGCCTCGAGTCGGAGAACGGCCTGCAATGGCCATGCCTTGACGAGGACGACCCGGGTGCCACCTTCCTGCACGGTCGACTGTGGGACGACGATCCGGACAAGCGCGGAACGCTGGCCCCGTTCTCGCCCGTGGAGCAAGTGCCACCTGCCGACGAGCTCAGCGAGGATTTCCCGATACGTCTCACCACCGGGCGACGCCTCGACTCCTACAACACCGGCGTGCAGTCTGGCGGCTACAGCTCGCCTATCCGCAATGGCGAGACCATCGACATCGACCCCCTCGACGGCGAGCGGCTGGGCATCGAGGACGGCCAAATCGTTCGAGTGGTGAGTAGGCGAGGTTCGGTCGATGCCCCGGCCCGGTTCGTCGCCGGGCTGCGGCCGGGTTTGGCGTTCATGACTCTCCACTTCCCAGACGACGTAGACACCAACGTGTTGACCAACGATGCCTGGGATCCCAAGTCGGGCACAGCCGACTTCAAAGCAACCGCTATCAGGCTCGAGAGAGTGTGAGCAGATGGACCTGAAGCTGATGACGGCGCAGGCAACGACTGCGGAGAAGGCTGCCGTTGACACAGTGCTTGGGCCACCCGATGGAGGTTGGGAAGGCGGTCACCGCTCCCAAGCCGATTGGCGGGTGGCACGCGGCGGCGCCGCGGCCAGAGCCGAACGGCACAGACTGTTGCCGGCACTGTGGGCTCTGCAGGACCAGATCGGATGGATCAGCTCCGGGGGTATGAACTACGTGTGCGAACGCCTCACCGTTCCACCCGCCGAGGCCTACGGCGTGGCCACCTTCTACGCCATGTTCTCCACCACCCCCCAGCCAGAACGCGTCGCCCATGTCTGTGACGACGTGGTGTGCCGCACCAACGGGGCGAACGCCGTGATCGACGAACTCAGCGCGACCGGCACCACCGTGGTCAGAAGCCCTTGCCTTGGCAGATGCTCCGAAGCACCCGCCGCGCTGTATCAACTCGCCGGCGAACAAGACTGGACTCAGGGAGCGGTCACGCCAGCGCAGGTTTCCTCGGCCATCGATGCGGTCGACGAAGTGAGCGGCAACCCGATCGCGGCACCCCAGATAGGAGATCCCAACTTGCGATTGCTGGCACGGGTCGGAGTTGTCGACCCAGCAAGCCTCGACTCATACCGCCAGAACGGCGGTTACTCGGCGCTGGCCAAAGCGGTCGAGCTCGGCCCCGACGGCGTGATAGGCGAAGTCGAAACCTCGGGCCTGCTTGGCAGAGGTGGAGCAGCCTTCCCCACCGGGTTCAAGTGGCGGGCCGTGGCCGATCAAGGCGAAATACCTCACTACTTCATCTGCAACGCAGACGAGTCGGAACCGGGCACGTTCAAGGACCGCATCCTGATGGAACGCGATCCGTTCGCTTTGGTGGAGGCGCTCACCATCGGTGGGTTCGCCACAGGTTCCGAGAGGGGCTTTATCTACATCCGGGGCGAATACCCCGAGGCCGCCCGGATCCTGCAACACGCCATCGATGAGGCACGAAGCGCCGGTCTCTTGAGCGACGACGTTGGCGGCCACGGCTTCGCCTTCGACATCGAGGTGCGGCGCGGCGCCGGTGCCTACATCTGCGGCGAGGAGACCGCGCTGATGGAGTCGATCGAGGGCTACCGCGGCGAGCCTCGCCAAAAGCCTCCCTTCCCCACCCAGGCCGGCCTATTCGGCAAGCCCACCGCCATCAACAACGTCGAGACTGTCTTCAACGTGCTCGACATCGTCAGCGGCGGAGGCGAAGCGTTCGCCGCCACAGGTGACGGCACGTCTACCGGCACCCGATTGTTCTGTCTGTCCGGGGCAGTCAAGCGGCCCGGCGTCTACGAAGTGGAACTGGGCACAACGCTGCGATCGCTGCTGGAGCTGGCGGGCGTTACCGATTTCCGGGCGATACTTCTGGGAGGCGCAGCCGGCACCTTCATCACCCCAGAGCAGATCGACCTGCCGTTGACGTTCGACACGGCTCGCCAGGCAGGCGTGACTCTGGGATCGGGAGCGGTGGTCGTGTTCGGCCCCGATGCCGACATGGCAGACGTGGTACGCCGCATCGCCGCCTTCTTCCGGGACGAGTCGTGCGGGCAGTGCGTCCCATGCCGGGTGGGAACCGTCCGCCAACAGGAAGCACTGGCCAGGCTCAATGGATCGTCGGCTGATCGCCAACTTATCGAAGACATCGCTCAGACCATGGCCGACGCCTCGATCTGCGGACTGGGCCACACCGCAGCCTCAGCCGTGCGCTCCGCGATCGACCTGGGGCTGGTGGGCTGATGGCTGTGCCAGTGGAACTACCGAGACGGGCCATCGAGATCTCCATCGACGGTGCCAG
>JAOTWH010000218.1 GCA_029863035.1 Acidimicrobiia bacterium
CGACCACGCGGCCGGTAACCACAGCAGAAATGGCGAGGACGTCCCCGATCTGTGACTCGGATAATCCCAGCTCTTCAGATGCATACAGCGGGATCAGAGTGATCCGTGCTCCGGCCCGCATGACGAACACAGCGAAGGCAACGAACAGCAGCGCCCGGAAGGCGGGGGTCCGCAATGTGGCCCGTGCCGCCACCCACAGTTCTTTGGTCGACCGCCCTGATGGTTCGATGTCTTCCACGTAACGCCAGGCGATGAATGCCACTATCAGACCCATGAAGGCGTAGATCCAAAACGGTGTCGAAAAGTCGCCCAGCTCAGCAGCTCGCCCCCCAATGAACGGCCCAACAGCCACTCCTCCCAACAGTCCGGTTTGGAAGAAAGCGATCTCGCGAGCTAGTCGGCCTTCCGGACTGCGCACGATGATCGTTTGCTGCGCTGCAACAGCGAAGGCAGCAGACCCAGAACCCTCCAACACTCTCGCCACCAGCAAGATCCCATAGTTGGGCGCGAGAGCCGCCATGACGCTTGATGCGGCCAGAACCAGACCCCCCGAAACCATGATCCGTCTCGCTCCGAGGCGATCGACGGCCACTCCTCCCACCGGGTCAAGCAGCAGACGAGAAACGGCGAACGACGAGATGAGCACTCCAGCCGCCGTACGACTCACGCCGAACTCCCTGGCGTATAGAGGCAAGATGGGTGCTACCAAAGCGATGCCGGTCATGGTGAGGAAGACCCCGAGAGTCAGCACCCGGGTACTGCGCGACGGCACCGTTAACGGACCTCGATCGAGCCCGCTCGCGCGGTCGTGTGACCGATGAGAGCGGCGCTCGCCGTCTTGGCAAGCTGAAGAGCCTCCACCAGTTGGTCGGCCTTGGCGGACTCCACGGCAATGAGTAGGCCTCCGCTGGTTTGGGCGTCGGCCAGGAGCACTCGTGTTGATTCGTCAGCATCGCCGAAGTCTGTGAATTGCTCGACGTGCGCCAGGTTGCGCTTAGTGCCTCCAGCAACCGCGCCCGCCTCCGCCAGCGATCTTGCTTCGGCGAGGACGGGCACCGCATGGGCATCGATCCGTGCTCCGACGCCGGAAGCCGCCACTATCTCTCCAAGGTGGCCAAGCAAACCGAAACCTGTGACGTCTGTGGCCGCGCTAACCCCTACCTCCAACATGGCTACGGCTGCCACCGCGTTGAGCTCGCTCATCACCTCGACGGCCTCGTTGCGAGCCTGTGGTGACGCCAGCCCTCCCTTGATGGCCGTTGTGATAACCCCGATGCCGATGGGCTTGGTGAGCACCAAGGCCTCGTTAGGGCTTGCTCCTGCGTTGGTGACAACGCGATCAGGATGGACGGTCCCGGTGACAGCCAGCCCGTACTTGGGCTCCGGGTCGTCGAGAGAGTGCCCGCCGACAAGCGTCACGCCCGCTTCGGCCAACGTGGCCATCCCGCCGTCGATGACGTCGCTCAGCAGGTCAAGACTCAACGTATCCCGAGGCCAGCCGACGATCTGCAGCGCGGTGAGGGGAGTTCCACCCATCGCATAGACGTCGGACAGCGCATTCGCTGCTGCGATGCGCCCCCAATCATGCGCTTCGTCGACCACCGGAGTCAGATAATCGACCGTCTGGACGAGCGCTAAGTCGTCGGACAGCCTGAAGACGCCGGCATCATCTGAGCCATCGATGCCGACCAGCAGATCAGGGTGTTTCGTCGGAGCTTGGTTGCGCATGCGGCCCAGAACCTGAGCCAACTCGCCTGGGGCGAGCTTGCATGCTCAGCCAGAACCGTGCGAAAACGACGTAAGCCGCGGTTGGTCCATGGCGGTGACGGTATCACCGCTGCCGGTTCGGGCCGCACCCTCAGCGTGGTGAAACACCCTGTCGGCGGCCGGGCTAGACCGCGAAAGTATTGCTTGGAAGCAGTTCCACTTGGACTTGCTAAACAACTCGCAACAGTTACCATGCCCGTCGCTCCGGATTCTTGTCTTAGCAGACACCGGAACAGCAGATCCCCTCCTCCCCCCTGGGGGTTCTGCACCCCTCGAAGTAGGCCCTCTTCCCCCCTAGAGGGCCTGCTTCATTTCTCGGGCTCATTTCTGGGACGCCCCTTGCGACTACCTTGCCGATATGCGACTCCGTCTGCGACGCCCACGTGATCTGGCCCTCGCCCTGCGAGACCTAGCTCGTCGTCGCCCCCGCGAGGCAGAGGAGTACCTCGAAGCTCATAGCCATGAATGGGAATCGCTAGCGAGCGCTGAGCCGCAGAATGCTGCCGACATCCTCGAGGCCATCGACGACGAGACAGGTGCCGAATTGGTGGCAGACCTCGACAGCCCCCAAGCAGCACAAGTCGTGGCCGAGATGCGGCCCGACGCCGCGGTCGATCTTCTCGAAGGGCTCGAAGCCTCCGAGATCGCCGGGTTGCTGATCGAGATGAGCGACGACGACGCTGCCGATGTCATCGGTCAGATGGATCAAGCGAGGCGCGACGAGATGTTCGAGGCGCTGCCTGACGAGTTGGGCCAACGCCTGACCGGATTGCTCTCCTACCCGCCAGATTCCGCCGGCGGACTGATGACGGCAGCCGCGGCCACGTTGCATGTCGGACTCACCTCGGGGGAGGCGATCGAGGCCTTGCGTCGCATGCATGAGACCGTTGAACAGCTGGCCTACGTGTACGTGGTTGACCACGAGCAGCGACTCCAAGGCGTTATCTCCTTTCGCGAATTGGTCTTCGCCAGGCCCGGCACCGGGATCGAAGAGGCAATGATCCAGAACCCAGTTGCAGTTCGCCCAGAGACCGACCGCGAGGATGTCGCCAAGCTCATCCAGCGTTACGGCCTGTTGTCGGTCCCCGTGGTCGACCATCGCGGGCTCTTGCTCGGCATCGTCACGGTGGATGAGGTGCTCGAGGCTGTTCAGGAGGAGGCTGGCGAGGACATCGCCGTGATGGTTGGAGCGGGTTTCGACGAGACCATCCATGCCAGCGTTGCCACCTCGGTCAGAAACCGTCTGCCATGGATCATCGTCAACCTTGCCATCGCGTTCGCGGTGGCAGGCGTTGTGAGTCGTTTCGAGCCTCTCATCTCCGAGATCGCGGTGCTGGCGGCCTACATGCCCGTGGTTGCCTCCGTTGGCGGCAACGGCGGTGCCCAAAGCCTGGCGATCGTCATCAGAGCCCTCGCCATCGAGGACATCCC
>JAOTWH010000219.1 GCA_029863035.1 Acidimicrobiia bacterium
CCTAGTGCTGCCGACAGCGTTGTCTTTCCGACGCCGCCCGAACCTGCAACGAGAATGGTTCTGGTCATGGCAGTTCGTCCGCCAGACGTGCCGCCACTTCGGTTGGAGTCAACATGCCGAACAGATAGGGGAGCTGGATGCCGTCGGGCAGCTCTCCGAGCCACCTCTGTTGGCCTTGATGAAGCTGATGGTGCAGGACGGCGGAGTCGCGCAGCGGACCAGGGTCATCGGGCGCCTCAGCGTCGAGGCTGGGCAGCAGCCCGTTGACTATCAACGTTGCCAGCTGGCAGGTTCGTTCTTCATCGATCTGGGCCAGGTGCTCGTTCGTCTCGATCACCGGCAGCTCTTCGGCGAGGGTTGTGACGACGAGCCCAGATTCATCTGGGTCGGCGAGCAGCTCTGCCATACGCGTGGCCTGCTCTTGCACTCGGCCAGACGGCACGAGGGCAGCGATCGATGCTGGAGCCTTTAGGTAGGAATCGATTTGGCCGAGGGGTGGGCCGTCGGCCACGATCAAGTCCCAATCGTCGCTCCAGGACTCCCACGAGATCTTGCCGACGGTCACGGCATCTCTGATTCCGGGCACCGTGTCGGCAAGCGCCGAGAAGGTGCGAGCCACCGGCTTGAGTGGTGCAGCTCGCGGCAAGTGCAGTTGCAGGTGGATGTACTCGTCCAGGGCGGCCGTTCGATCGATGGCGAGCGCCCATACCCCTGGCCTGGTCTGCTGTGGCTCATAGTGAAGCTGTGTGACTCCCAGGTGGAGGGCCAGCCCCAGAACGTCGGTCATGGCGACTGCGAGGACGCGCTGGCCTTGCCGGGCTGCCTTGATGGCTAGTGCTGCCGAAAGCGCCGAGCGGCCGGTCCCGCCCTTGCCGGTCACGATTAGAAGGTGTCGTTCGAACACTCTTTGCCAGCGTAGCGACGCGGCCACGGCGATAGCCTTGGCTAGTAGTCAAGGAGGCGAAGGTGGCGGAATTCGATGTGGATGCTCTGGTGTCTCGGTTCGCCGAACGGGCATCAGCCGTTCGCGAACGTGGGATCCCTCCGTTGGAGGGCGAGGCAAGGCGAAGCTTTATCGCCCAGGCTGAGGTCGATCACACCGATTTCGCGTTGATCTCAACAGCCGAGTGGTCGGTCGAGGACGGCAAGCTGGTGTTGAGAATCCCCTTGGGGGGAAGCGACTAGTTCATCCAGGCCGCACGCTCGAGTGTCTTGAACTCGAAAGGTGGAGATCCGTCATGCGCCTCGGCGGCAACTTCTGTCCACTCCTGGGGGTCCCACGACGGGAACCAGGCATCGCCCCGAGGGGCGGAGTCGACGACGGTCAGCTCGAGGCGATCGGCTTGAGCCATGAAGTGCTCATAGACAGAACTTCCCCCGATGACGTACACATCGCTGTCGTGACCCGGGCGATCCATAGCGATCTGGATCGCATCCTGAGGAGTTGCTGCGTGCTCGACGCCATCAGCTCGGTAGTTGGGATCGCGGCTGAGAACGATGTTGGTGCGCCCCAACAGTGGCTTTCCGATCGATTCGAAAGTCGTCCTGCCCATGATCACTGGCCAACCCATCGTCAAGCGCTTGAAACGTGCCATGTCGGCGGGAATCGACCATGGCAGTTCCCCGTCGATGCCGATGACGCCGTTGCGGCCAACGGCGGCGATGAGGATGATCAAACGGCGACCATGCCTTTGATGGCAGGGTGTGGGTCGTAGTTGACCACGGTGAAGTCCTCGTAGCGGAAGTCGAAGATGTCGGTGACGTCGGGATTGAGAACCATCTCGGGCAGTGGCTTCGGGTCTCGGCTGAGCTGTTCGGTCACCTGGTCGAAGTGGTTCGAGTAGATGTGGGTGTCTGCGAGAGTGTGTACGAAATCGCCTGGACGGAGGCCGGTTACCTGGGCAACCATCATCAACAGCAATGAGTAGGAGGCGATATTGAAGGGAACGCCGAGGAAGAGGTCGGCGCTGCGTTGATAGAGCTGCAGGCTGAGTCGATCGCCATCGACGTAGAACTGGAACAACAGGTGACATGGAGGCAGCGCCATCTTCTCGAGCTCGGCCACGTTCCAGGCCGAGACGACGTGGCGTCGCGAGTACGGGTCGGTGCGGATTCCATCGATGACCCGAGCTATCTGGTCGACCGTCTCGCCGCTAGGCGTAGCCCATGACCTCCACTGCACCCCGTACACAGGGCCGAGGTCGCCGGTAACCGGGTCTGCCCATGCGTCCCAGATGCTCACCCCGTTGTCCTGCAGATATCGCACGTTGGAGTCTCCGGCCAGGAACCAAAGGAGCTCGTGGATGATGGACTTGGTGTGGACCTTCTTGGTGGTGACCAAGGGAAAGCCATCTGCCAGGTCATAACGAGTTTGGCGACCGAAGACGCTGCGGGTGCCGGTGCCGGTGCGATCCATGCGCTCGGTTCCGCTATTCAACACATCGGACAGTAGGTCTAAGTAGCCGCGCATCAACTTCCCTTTCGGTCGACAGTGGGGAAGTGGCTGGACGATCAAGAATAACACATGTGTAGTTCCCGAAGCGACACCGCGAAATCGGACGGTATTACCTTGACTGCGAGATGACCGGACTTCGTGTATTCATCGCCCTCGCCATAGCCGCCATCGTGGTAGTGAGCGCTTTGCCCCTGATGGTGGTGTTCGATCTGGTCGGGGGCGGCGATGGCTGGGGTCTGTGTCCCGACGGACTCAGCTCATGTAGGAATTCCTATTTCGACGCCCCGGAGTTGGCGGCGATCCTCACGATCCTGGTCTTCGGCCTTCTGCTACTCGTGAGGTTTGCGCAGCGCGCCCAGCGTCGGGTCGACCGTTCGAGGAGAGAGAAGCGAAGTGGCCAGGCGTCGCCGCCTCCGAACTTCGCTGGTCGGCGCTGAGAACGAGGCCCAATCCAGGCAAGTAATCTCAGCCGATGTCCGACGAAGCCGCGTCGATTCCGACAGAGCCGCTGCGTGAACGCATTCCTCGTTACGCGGTCGCCTTCGGCGTCGGTTGTGCCGTAGCGGCAACGATCGGAATGATCATCGCTGCTTTTACGGACGCCGGCTTGGTCACCGGCGCCGGATACGGCGTGGTGGGTTGGGGAGTGATCTTGTTGTTAGTAGGGGGGACGACGGGAGGCGGATACGCCAACATGGGGGTAGGTGCCGCCCAGTCATTATTCGGGGGCAGAACTCGC
>JAOTWH010000220.1 GCA_029863035.1 Acidimicrobiia bacterium
GGCTGTCTCCACCTCGACACCGATTCCGACGTAGTTGTAGTCGCCGAGGATGTTGCCACGATGGCCGGGTGAGGCCATGAAGGCGTCGTGAAGGCTGGAAACGGTCGGGCCAACGCCGACGTTCTCCCCGAGCGAGAACCACCCGGTCGTCACCGATCCGAGGTCGGGGTTGTGATGCAGAACGCCGGTCGCCATCTGTGTTCCAGAGTGGGACCGGGCATCGTCTTGCAGATCGAAGTAGGTGACCAACGATCCCAGGCCGTTGGCGGCCCGCTCTTCGTTGATCAGGGATCGGAACTGCTCTTCGAAATCGGCGTTGATCGTTGCTACGGCGGGCGCTGCGGCCACCAGGGTGGCAGCTACGAAGGTGCTGGCAGCGATGCTGAGGATCTTGCGGATGGGCCGGCGGACGGGCATGGTCTCACTTAGAGTGGTCGCTAACAACACTATTAGCATCGGAGGCAGGCGCCCCAAACTTGACCGGAATCGCGCCAATAGTGGGAATTGTGACTAGTTAGCCCTGGTCACCACTCGCAAACCGTCTCATACGACCACCGATAGTGGTAGTTGCCGTTCGCAACCGAAGGTGCCGATTGGGCCTTCGGCGAGGCCTGGGAAGTGCCGCCCACAGGGGCGGTCGCTATCTGGCGAACTGGAGGACGGTTGTTGTGGCCTGAGTGGCTATGACGGCGACTGCTAGTGAGTCGCCATCGATTCTGCCAGAGCGACGAGGGTCCGCACTCCGTATCCGGTGCCACCCTTGGCGATGTAGCCCTCGTCGGAGGTTGCCCTGGCGGGGCCGGCGATGTCGAGGTGTGCCCAGGGCCGATCGTTGACGAACTCTTTCAGCAGGTGGGCGGCGGATATCGCTCCACCCCACCGTGGCCCGGTGTTCTTCATATCGGCGACATCGCTATCGATCTTCTTGCGGTAATCGTCCGGCAAGGGCAGGCGCCAAAGTCGCTCGCCTGATTTTGCTGCCGCGCCGAGCACCTGATCGCTCGCCTCTTCCGTATTGGCAAATAACCCAGCGATCTCTTCCCCCAGTGCGATCTTGCATGCTCCGGTAAGGGTGGCCAGGTCGACCACCAGGTCCGGCTCATGTTCCACGGCCAACGAAAGGCCATCGGCCAGCACCAGTCGTCCC
Organism: Acidimicrobiia bacterium; assembly: GCA_029863035.1. The sequence continues at coordinate 1,148 of JAOTWH010000220.1, forward strand.
TCGGCATCGGTATTGAGCACCTCGATGGTCTTGCCGTTGCGAGCAGTGAGCACGTCACCCGGCCGCTGCGCCGCACCACCGGGCATGTTCTCAGTGAAGGGAACCACGGCTAGAACCCGAACCTTGAGACCCAGTGTTGCGATGGCCTGCATGGCGGCCAACACCGCCGCTCCCCCAGACATGTCGGTCTTCATGTCCTCCATCATGTTCGCTGGCTTGAGGGAAAGGCCGCCGCTGTCGAAGACGATGCCCTTGCCGACGAGCGCCAGAAAGGCCGTTGCGCCCTCGGGCTCGTACCACATCTCCACCATCCGGGCCGGCTTGGCTGCACCGGCTGCGACGGCGGCCAATCCACCGAACCTCTCCGCGACGATCTCATCCTCGTCGTAGACCTTGATCCTCAGATCGTGGTCGGCGGCGATGGTCTCTGCGACTCCAGCCAGAACCTCCGGAGACTTGGCCACAGGAGGTTCGTTCACAAGATCCCTGGCCAGCGAGACGGCGGCAGCGACGACTAGACCGTTTCGTGCCTCGGCCACGGTTTCGGCATCGGCGTCGGCCAAAAGCAACCGCTCGGTCTTCACTGGTTTGGGTTCGGTCTTGTACTTGTCGAAGCGGTACTGGCCCATCGCGAAGCCGCTGGCGACCGCCTCGGCGGCGCCGTCGTTGGGCAGCTGGTGAAGGGTCGTGGCCACGGAGACGTAGGCGCTCACCATTCGTCCCACTCTGCCGGCGGCGTGTCGCAGATCCTCGCTGCTCGGGTCATCACCGAGGCCAACGAACAGAGCAGCCTTCCACGGCGTGCTACCCGCGGTGGCGACCATCACCGTTTGGCCCGCCTTGCCAGTGAAGTCCTCGGTATCGAGGTGGGCAGTGAGCCAATCCCCTATCGCATCGGCAACGGCCTCGGCTCCCGGCCCCCATTGCCGCTCGGTTCCTACCGGAACAACGACAACTTCTACCTCCGCATCAGCGATCGGACCGCTGCCCGCTATCTCTATCAAGAAGACTCCTTTGATGGGACCCACTCCGCCTCAGCCAAGCGGGCCAGAACGTAGAGGTAATCGGCCAGACGATTCAGAAACGGCACCACCTGGCCTTCGACCTCTGCCGCCACGCTGCGGCGCTCGGCCCGTCGCACGATGGTGCGTGCCAGGTCGAGCCCCGCCGCGACGGCGGACCCACCGGGGACGACGAACTCGGTTGGCAGGCCTCGGATGTCTACTACCTCGTCGATCGATCGCTCCAGGTTCCCCACCATTTCTGTGGTCACCCGTGTGAGGCCGTCTTCCAGTTTGCCGCGATTAGCTGGGTCGGTGGCCAGCTCGGCCCCGACCACGAACATCGCACGTTGCACGGCGAGGATTCTCTCTGCTAGGTCACCGTCGGCAGCGGCCCGGGCGATGCCGAGCGCGGCCACCGCCTCATCGACCGTTCCGTAGGCCTCAGGTCCGGCGTCGGCCTTGCTGATCCTGCCCCCAAACAACAGACCAGTGGTGCCGTCATCGCCCTTCTTGGTGTAGATCTTCACGCCCAGCGAGTTTATGGGTCCCGACCAGGCGCCCGAGCTGGTCGCGAGCATGAGATGCCCCTCCCGCTTGCGGGAGGGGTTAGGGGTGGGTGCCAACCGCGTTCGTAGACGATTTACAGCGGTGTCGTTGGGTCGAGGATGGCGCGTCCCACCACCGAAACCCCGATGGCGGTGAGCACTGCCAAGTAGCTCAGCCCGGTCGCCGCCATCACCGCGGGATAGGAGGGCTCGCCCAGCGCGAACCAAACAGCGGCCAGCAGCGTCAACGTGGCCAAGGAGAGAACCACGAAGGTCACCACGAACAATGTGTCGTCGCCCCCGAGGACGTCGTCCAACAGCAGCAGGCCAACCTCCCCGATCAAAGCGATGGCGGCGACCACATCGAGACGGAACAGCGCCCAGCGCGGCAGGCGCGGATCCACCAGATACCAGTGACCCAGCAGCATCACCGAACTGACTCCGCCGAGGAAGGCTGCCCCGGCCACCGCCGACAGGAAGCCAGCA
>JAOTWH010000221.1 GCA_029863035.1 Acidimicrobiia bacterium
CAGGCAGCTGATGCCCTGGTTGAGAAACAGGCGCGCTGTGGCTTGATCGGCGTCAGGCCGCAGGACCATGTCGAGAACGGCGGCATCCATCACCGCCAGGAGGGAAATCGTCCAATGGTTCCTGGAGCGAGGGAGGCGGAAGTGGGTGAGGACCGGGTACTTCATGTGGGTATCGGCGACATGAGCCGACCAGCTATCCCAGGAGGAGTAGAGCGAGGGGAGTTGGCTCACGGCCCCAGCCATAGAGAACCGGGCCAGCACTTCGGGACCCCACGAAGGAGCCCCCGCCCATCCTTCCAGCTGTTTCACCAGGGCTTCCCGTTTCTTGATCTCCGAATAGAGAGTTGGCAGATAGCCGATGGTGAGGGCGACGAAGATCATCCCGGTGGCACCACCCAGGACGTCGAGCGCGGTTGGCACGGGCGCCTCAGATGACACGAAGCCCAGCGTGAAGACCGAGGACCCGCTCTCCCGCAGCGCATCTCCGAGGGTCAAATCTCCCCAGGGAAGAAGCAGCAAGGCGAACCCGACGACGAAGGAGGCTAGGAACGAAACCAGGATGCCGATGATGACCGTCGGTGCAAGGAACCCGAGGAGTCGATCGGCCGAATCGAACGAGCGCAGGCGAACCGCGATTCCGTGGAACACGCGGTAGCCGTTTCGTCCGATGAACGCCGGGAGCAACGACCATGATCTGCGGGGCACGATGAGCGCCTTCATTACCCCGATCACTGTTCCCACCGAGACGGCGATCCCGGCAGCGAAACCGACCCATCGCAACGTGTTCATCACGTCAGCCTCCCCGTTCCACCGCTCATCAGAGCACGGCTGGTGCCGCCAGGCTCAACTGCGCGGCTTCTCGGCCCGCGCCTCCTCGGCCTCGTTTTCCATGCGTGCGAGGCGGTCGTAGTAATCGGGGAACTCGCGAAGGTGAGCAAGAGCGATCTTCGCCGTGGTCACCAGGTCGTTCCCGGTAACGTCGAGGTCGGGGAAACGCGTCCCGTGCTCAAGCTCCACCTCCATCCCTTTGACCAGATCTTCGAGGGCAAACCCTCCTGCCTCAAAATCAACGTCGAGCGTCTTGGCTACCTCTCGAGCCTCGTCTGCTGTGAACACGGCAATCGCTCCTTTCGTCGTACCCAGGTTCCGATCTTTCGGTGGACCACACCAGGGCCAATCGACCCAGAGTCGATCTTCATTGGATCAGCTCGAGCTGCCAGGCTCCCTTTGGAGAATCTCGTCGAGTAGCTCGAGGGCCTGGCGCAACTGTTCTGCCTCCTCCTCGGATATCCGGCCCGCCTCCAGCAGCTCATCTACGGACCCAGGCGACGGGAATCCGAAGCTAGGCGGGCGGAACTCGAATCCGAACCCCCTCAAGTCGTCAGAGCCTTCCCCCGGTGGGATCTCGAACAAGAAGCGGCCCATGCCGTTGTCGTCGAAGAAGAACTCGGGATCGTCGAACAGCCGCTCGAGTTGATCGCGCAGCTCCTGAGGGTGGGTCAGATCATCTCGAAAGCCCTCGAAGAGCTGGCGAAGTTCATCCCGGTCGGGTCGGAGGAAGAAGGGTCCATGTTCGGGTATCGCATCGGTGTGGGGCGAACCCCGCGAGAAGTAATCGATGCTTTCCCGGATCGGCTCCAGGTCGCTCGGCTTGGCCGACCCCCTGCCTCCGTCGTCGAGGCCGATCGCGGTCATGGTGACGCCGACCCCCAACATCAGAGCCAGAAGTGCAGCTTGTCCGGCGGAAGGCGGCGACCGTCCGGGGGGACTCGTTAGCCTTGCGTTCGCGAAGGGAGGGTCGGAGATGGAGCTGGCCAAAAAGAGGTTTCTCGTCACGGGGGCCGGCTGCCTTGGGTCGGCACTGGTGAGGCGCCTGCTCAACGACGGAGCCATCGTCTCCGTCGTTGATATCTCGAAAGCCGATCTGGACGCACTGCCCAACGGAGCCAAGACCACGATCGCCGACGTCACCGACCTTGTCGCCATGAAGGAGGCAGTTGCGGAAGCGGACATCGTTGTGCATACCGCCGCTGCCCTGGGTGGGCCTGGCGAGTTGCAGGCCCGGGTGAATGTCGCGGGCACCCGGACCGTGGCGGAGGCAGCGTCGGAAGCTGGCGTCGACCGACTGGTTCACATCAGCAGCAACGCTGTCTACGGGATCCATCAGATTTCAGACATAACCGAGGACACAGGCTTAGCTCCGTCGCTGCAGGACTACTCGATGACCAAGGCGGCCGGAGAAGAGGCCCTCTTCGATGTGGCGGCCACCAATGGCCTCCGCTACACGGTGATCCGGCCTGCTGGGATCTTCGGACCGGGGGCGCACTACTTCGCTGCCTCCTTCTACAAGCGAGGCAAGCGCAAGCCGGTCCTGTTTATTGGCAAGGGGAGCGGTGCGATGCACTGCTCGTTCGTAGATGACGTCGCCGACCTCATCACGTTGGCCGCCGTTCATCCGGCCGCCGAAGGGGAGACCTTCAACTGTGCCATCGACCCACCGCCGACACAGCGCGAATACATGGCGGCGTGGTCGAGGCTGTCTGGCCACGATCGGTATCTCGGCGTCCCGATGGTCCTCGCCAAGATCGGCGGGTTCGTGACCAAGCCGTTCGCCAAGCATGGGACCTACCTGAGCCAACTCAACGACAACCTTGACTGGATAGACCGCTACGTGCGTATCGATGCATCCAAGGCAAAGGAGCTCCTCGGATGGGAGCCGGCTCACACGCTCGAGTCGGGAGTGCGGGCGACGATCCCGTGGTTGCGTCAAATCGGTCTCATGGACGGCGCGTCCTTTCCGACCGGCGGGGGATTCGAGGATTAGCAGCCTTGGTTAGTCGAAGGCGTTGCTTCCCTCGAGCGTTGGCTCGAGGTGACGTTCCAACACAGCCCACGTCTCGGGTTCTGCCAGCTCGCGCTTCATAGAACGCAGGGTTCGGATAAAGGTGGGCACCGTTGCTTCCGGTGACATGGGATTGGGCCGCATCTGAGCTAACACCACGTCGGACGGCGTCATCACCAGGATCTCGGTGTTGGGCCACTCCTCTTCGATCCTCTCTATCTCTTCGCCCAGAGCCAAGCGCCCCGCTCTGTCGAACATCGGCTCATAGAAGCGCTGTCGCGACCGTGAGCTGGATACGCCGATGGGAGCGATGATGATCAACAGGTCGAGCGGTTCG
>JAOTWH010000043.1 GCA_029863035.1 Acidimicrobiia bacterium
TTCCTCAGGACCTTGGACCCCGTTCCCCAACTGCAGGCGCAATCCGGCTGAACAGACAAACCTAAGGCGGGATTTCGCGCTCTTGGTTAGAGTGGTGTCCTGATGAGCGAGGAATCCCGTCCCACGCCGTCGTTCGGCAGTGCCCGTAGGGGCTACAACCGGCAAGACGTCGACACCTATCTGCGAGAGATCGAGGAGCGCCTCGACGAGTTGGAGAAGGATCGATCGATCCTCCAGGCCCGCCTCACCGACTTCAGCGAAGGGGCTGCCGATGTCCGTGGTGAGATCGATGCGGTTGGTGAGGACGTCGATCGCATCCTGCGCGCAGCCGAGGCAGCATCCGAGGGAATGCGGTCACGAGCGTCCGAGGAGTCGGCCCGCTGGCGAGCCGAGGCCGATGCCAAGGCCCGCGAGACCCTCGCCCAGGCCCAGGAAGCCGCGGAGCACATCCGAGGCGACGCCTGGGATACCGCCACCGAGGTCTTGGAGCAGGCGAAACATCAATATCGCGGCGTGCTCCAGCAGTCGCAGCAGGAGTCGCTGACCGTGCGGGCCGAAGCCGAGCGAGAGGCCCATCAGCTGGTTGCCAACGCACGACGCAACATCGAAGAGGAGACCCGCAAGGCTCGCATGGATTCCGAGCTGATGGTGGCGCAGGCCCGTAGTGAGACGGACAAGCTCATCGAGACGGCCAAGCGAGAGGCCGAGGCCGCCCAGGAGCGCGCCAAGGTATTGGAGCAGCGGCGCGCCGAGCTGATGGCGGAGCTCGATACTGCCCAGGCTGCCATCAGCCAGCTCGATTCCGACTTAGAAAAGCGCAAGGCATCCCTGCAGGCGGCCGGCTTCGATGACTCCACCGTCCGCGTGGTCCCTGCCGAAGAGCCCGAAAAGGAGTGGCTCGATGAGGAGAGAAGTGTCCGATTGGTCAGCGCCTCGGAATTCGGGGATTCGGGCCCGGTCGATGCTGATGATCTAGTGGCTGAGGTCGTGAGGCTGCGTGAGGAGTCCCGGCGAGCCGAGCTGGAGCCACCGGCGCCGGAAATTCTCCAAGCCGCGACAGAAGAGCCAGAGCCTGAGGTAGCGGAGCCGGTGCTGCCAGCAGCACCTCAACCTGTCGTCGAGGAGGTCGCGCCAGCACCAGTCGTCGAGATCGAGCCCGAGATCGAGCCCGAGCCCGAGCCCGAGCCCGCCGTGGAGCTAGAGCCGGAACCAGTCGTCGAGCCAGAGCCGGAGCCAGAGCCCGAGCCCACCGCTCTCGCCGATGACCTCAACGATCTGTTCACCAGCCTGCGAGGGGCGGGGCCGCCGTCAGGTGAGTCATCGCTCAACGGTTCCACTTCCGCCACGGCAGAGGGAGCCTCCGCCGTGGCAGTGGTAGAACCCCAGACCGATTGGACGGTGAACCCGTTCGATCTACGAGACCGTTTGCTGCTCCCCATCGCCAACCGATCGCTGCGGGACGTGAAGCGGTCCATCGTGGATGCACAGAACCAGATGCTCGAAGAGCTTCGAACCAAGCCCGTGGAGTGGGAGCCCGATGTCACACTGCTCGAGTCTGCGTTCGGCGACGACCTGCGCCGGCTCGCCCAGGAGAGCCACGTGGCTGGCTATGCCGCCGCTGCCGAGCTCAGCGGTGTTGATACCACCCCCCACCCCGATGTGGAACCGGAGGATCCAACACCACAAGTGAGCAACGCGCTCGGCGAAGAACTGAGCGAGGCGATGCGAAAGTCGCGAGAGGCCGAAGCAGGAGAGCGGGAGATGGCGGCAGCGATCAGCAAGGTGTTCCGCACCTGGCGCACCGATGGCGCCGAGCGATGGCTGCGAGCGGCGTCCTTCTCCGCATATCACGATGGTCTACTGTGGGGTCTGGCCGAGCTTGGCGTTTCCAAGGTGCGCGGCGTGGTCAACGGCAGCTCGTGCTCGGAGTGCCCGGGACGGGTCGGCGAGCGATGGACGCCAGGTGACACCCTGCCAGAGGGAACCGGCATTCCGCCTATCCACGTCGACTGCCAGTGCACACTGGCCCCCGCTGACTAGCCAGGAGTCCCTGCCAAAGCCCAAGAACCTGGCCTCGATACACTGCGTCTCGTGCTGAGCCGCGACTCGTTCCCCCAACCCCGCCCTGCCGTTAGGCGCGCCCTGATAATCCTGGGTGTGGTGATCGTGGTGCTCATCCCACTGTTGCGCTGGCTCGCCACTTTCTGGACCGACTACCTCTGGTTCGACTCCATCAACCTCACTTCGGTGTGGTCAACCCTCATCTGGACCAGGGTGCTTCTGGTAATCATCTTCGCTGCGGTGGCGGCGCTTCTGCTGTGGCTCAATCTGATACTGGCCGATCGGCTGTCGCCCAGAATCGGCCTGGTCGACCCGGGGCCAGAAGAGGAGCTGGTGGTGCGGTTCCAGGATTGGGTCAATCCACGGATCGGCCGGCTTCGCCTGTTGGTCGCCGCGTTGTTTGGAATCTTGATCGGTCTGGCCGCCGCCGGGTGGTGGGAAGACTGGCTGCTCAACCAGAACTCGGTTCCCTTCGGCATCGACGACCCGGTGTTCAACAACGACCTCTCGCTCTACGTCTTCCGGATCCCGTTCTGGAGAGACATCTTCGGGTGGGGTTTCCAGCTTTTCGTCGTCATCGCGCTGGTGGTGGCCGCCCTGCACTACCTCAATGGCGGAATCCGGGTGCAGGGGTCGGGCAGCCGGGTCAGCAGCGGGGTGAAGGCTCACCTGTCGGTGCTCTTCGCCATCCTCGCCGTCCTCAAGGCGGTCGGCTATCAGCTCGACAAGTACGACCTGCTCTACAGCGATAGGGGAGCGGTGTTCGGGGCAGCCAACGCCGACCTCAGTGCTCGTCTTCCCGCTCTCAACCTGCTCATCCTCATCTCACTTGCTGCTGCCGTGATGTTCCTCATCAACCTGCGCCGTCGCGGTTGGGTTCTGCCTGCGGTGGCGCTTGGGCTGTGGGCGGCCACCTCGTTGTTGTTGGGCGGCATCATCCCGGCCGCCGTTCAACGCTTCTCGGTCGAGCCAGACGAGATCAACAAAGAGCTCCCCTATGTGGAGCGCAACATCGAGTTCACCCGTGAGGCCTATGGCCTCGCCGATGTCGAGGTGCGGTCGTTCGGCTCGGAAACCGATGCCGACGGGAACTTCCTCAATGTGACGGCCGCCGACATCGAGGCCAACCGGGACACCATCGACAACTTGCGGCTGTGGGATCCGGCAGTGTTGCGCATCACCTATCGCCAGCTGCAGGAGCTGAGGACTTTCTATAAGTTCGATGACGTCGACGTCGACCGTTATGAGCTCAGCGACGGCCTGACCCAGGTGATGCTGGCGGCCCGTGAGCTGGACCAGGACAACATCCCCGGCCAGGGTTGGGTCAACCGTCACTTGGTCTACACCCACGGATTCGGCAGCGTGTTGTCTCCGTCCAACTCGGTCACCAGCCAGGGCCAGCCGGATTTCTTGGTGAAGGACATCCCGCCGGAGACCCAAGACCCGGCACTGGAGATCGATCAGCCTCGCATCTACTTCGGTGAGGGATTCGTGACCGACTCCTTCGTGTTCGTTGGCACCAAGGAGAAGGAAGTCGACTTCCCGATCGGGGCGGGAGAGCAGGCCGTTGAGTTCAACACCTACGACGGCGCCGGCGGCATCGAGCTGGGCAGCATCTTCCGTCGTGTTGCCTTCGGCCTGCGCTTCCTCGACCTCAACACGGTCATCTCAGGACAGCTGACGAGCGACACCAGGGTCCTCATGGTTCGCAACGTTATCGATCGGGTCCATCGGGTAGCGCCGTTCCTGTACGCAGACGCCGATCCCTATCTGGTGCAGGTAGACGGCAAGCTGGTTTGGGTGCTCGACACTTACACGATCACCGACCGCTACCCCTACTCCGCCCCTGCCCTCACCGGGCGGCTCAACAGGACAAAGTCGAACCTGCCGGGCGACTTCAACTACATCCGCAACTCGGTGAAGGTCAGCATCGACACCTACGACGGCACCATGAACTTCTATGTCGTCGACGAGACCGACCCCATCATTCAGGCGTATCGCAATATCTTCCCGGACATCTTCAGCGACGCCGACGCCATGCCCGCCGGGTTGGTCACGCATCTGCGTTATCCAGAGGACATGTTCCGGGTGCAGGCGGATATGTACAGCCAGTACCACATCACCGACCCTCGAACCTTCTTCAACGACGGTGACCCTTGGCAGATCGCCCGCGACCCATCCACGGCTGGCCTCGCCAACCAGACCGCTGTAGCCGCCGATAACTCGGTCATAGGGGAGCAACTGCGGGCGCGGTTCTTTACCGATGAGGGCGACGAGTACACCCCCATGGTGCCGTACTACCTGCTGATGAAGCTGCCAGGAGAAGAGGAACTCGCCTACCTCCTGGTGCAACCGTTCACTCCAGAGAACCGGCCCAACATGGTCTCGTTCGTGGTGGCCCGTAGCGGTCCCGAGCAGTACGGCGGCGTGGTCGAGTTCCAGCTACCGCGCGACCGTTTCATCGACGGCCCCGGTCAGGTGGGAGCCCGCATCCAACAGGATCCAGTTATCGCGCGAGATTTCACGCTTTTCGACCAGGAGGGCTCCCAGCTCATCCTGGGGAACATGCTGGTGGTCCCCATCGAGGATTCGGTCATCTACGTGCAGCCGGTTTATCTGCAGGGGGAGGAGAACGCCCTCCCCGAGTTCAAGCGAGTTGTAGTCGTCTACCAGGACAACCAGCCTCAGATGCGAGAGACATTGGACGAAGCCCTGGCCGCCGTCTTCGGAGAAGGCATCGCCATCGACGATACGCCGCTGGACGACACGCCACCCGGGGACGTCACGCCGCTGCCCGAGGATGTCCAAGCCCTGCTACAACAGGCCGACGCTTTGATCGACGAAGCCAACCAGGCGCTGCGCAACGGTGACCTTGGCACGTATCAGGACAAGGTGGACGAGGCCCAGGCCCTCATCGACGAGGCACTCAGCCAGCTAGACCTCACCGCCGCCGAGAACGCGTCCGAGGCTTCGCTGGGGAATTAGCCGCTCGTGACGGCGCTGCCAGAACCCATCGAGAACGTGACCTTCCGCCATTTCGGCGGCGATGAGGACTTCGTCGGAATGGTGGCCATGCTCAAGGCGCAAGCTCGCCACGATGGAGTCGACCGCCACGACTCGGTCGAGGAGATGACCAACTACTACCACCACCTCACCAACTGTGACCTCGAAACCGATCTGGCCATCGCCGAGCGTTCTGGCGAGATCGTTGCCTACTGCCGCGCCACATGGTGGGTTGAGGAATCCACAGCAGATCGAGTGCTGGCCTTCATCGAGTGGACCCACCCCGAAGTGCGTTCCCTCGGGGTGGAGGGGGCACTGGTTGGTTGGGGCGAGTCTCGATCGCGCGATATCGCTGTCGAACAGGCATACGAAGGGCATCAGGTTCTCCAAACCTGGGCAGACGAGCCTGAACAGGACAAGATCAAGCTGATCGAAGCCACTGGATTCGCCGTGACCCAGACCGACGTCATGATGACCCGGTCGCTCGATGTGCCCATCCCCGAGCTCCACCTCCCCGAAGGCCTCGAGATCCGGCCGGTCACCGAGGCCGACCGACGCAAGGTGTGGGAAGCAGACCTGGAGGCGTTCCGCGATCACGTCGGGTTCTCGCTCCCGACCGAGGAGGACTTCGAGCAGTTCGCCAATCAACCTCACTTCGATCCGGCCCTGTGGAAAGTGGCGTTCGACGGCGACGAGATCGCCAGCCAGGTCCTCAACTACGTGGCTGAAGACGATGAGCCCGGTCGCAAGAGGGGTTGGACCGAATGGATCTCGACCCAGCGAGCTTGGCGGGGCAAGGGTGCAGCCAAGGCTGTGATCGCCGAGAGCATGCGGATGTTCAAGGACATGGGGATGACCGAGGTCGCTCTCGCGGTCCACACCACCAATCCGACCGGTGCGCTCGGCCTCTACCAGGGCCTGGGATACCAAGAGGTGCAGAGGTCATTCGAGTTCCGCAAGCCCTTCTAGGGCTAACTCTCTGGCTCAAGCGCACCATTGCCGCGACGTCCCATAACGCCGTACAATGATCGGTACACCGCGGGGTGGAGCAGTCTGGTAGCTCGTCGGGCTCATAACCCGAAGGTCGCGGGTTCAAATCCCGCCCCCGCTACGGAGAAGACCCCTGCCTCGGCAGGGGTCTTCTTGGTGTCTGGGTTGTGCCGGATGCCGGAACGGGCGACAGACACGGGTCACGACTGTCCCGCGTACATCTCGCTGAGCGTCGCTAGAGCGAGTCCTGTGGCCAGCTGCCCGGTGCTGAACTCGTTGGAGACGGCCACGGCTGCGATGCCTTGGTCGGGGACGAGCACTGCTTGCGACAGCCACATGGTGTTGCTCCCAGAGTGAAGGTACACGGGTCCGTCGGGCCCTTCCTCGATGCGGATCCAGCCCATGCCGGCTTTGACCCCGTCGCCGTCCTCGACGGGCTCGTCGCGGGTGGCGAGGAGCAGGTCGACTGTGTCTGGGTCGAAGAGGTCGCTTGTTCCCTCATAGCCCCTAAGGATCTCCGTGAGGAACGCGCCCCAGTCGGCCATCGAGCAGTAAACGGTCCCGGCCGGGCCGAGAGAGGCCAAGTTGTCGGCGTGAATGGGACGACCGGCCGGGTCGTGTCCGAGGGGGGTGTCTTGGCCGCTGCCGTCACCGGGGGCGCCGAAGCCGCATGATTCCATCCCCAGCGGGCCGAAGAGTTCGGTCCGCATGAGATCCTCCCAGGACTCGCCTGTGGCCGCCTCGAGGGCGGCCCCCACCACGATGTAGCCGGCGTTGGAGTACCGAGAGACTGTGTGAGGTTCGACCTCCGGGGCGGAGCCGATCATCTTGGTCGCGATGAGGGCTCGTTGCTCCTGGACGGGCAGCGATGTGTCGACATTGGGTGGGTCAGCTGGCGTGCCGCCGGTGTGTGACAGCAGATCAGACAGAGTTACATCCGCGTAGCCGGCATGGACCGAGCCGGGGAAGGCCTCAGCCAGCGTGGTGTCGAAGGACACCCCTTGGCCTTGTTGGGATACCAGTCCAAGGAGAGCCGCGGTCATGGCCTTGGTGTTGGATCCGATGTGGAACACGTCGTCGTCGGTGACTGGTGTTGCGCCTCCGCGCTTACGGAGTCCAGCAACGCCGATGTCGAGTTGGCCCTCGCTGGTGAAGGCGGCAGCACCGAGAGCGGGGACGCCGGTTTCGGCGACGATGGCCTCGAGGGCGAGCTCGAGGTCGTCTTCCGCGGCCGCGGCAACGGGATCGAAGGTCGGTTCCGCTGCCGGCTTGGGGTCGAAGATCGGTTCGCGTTCTGTGGCGTCGCCGGAACAGGCAGAGCCGGCGAGTGCCAGCGCCAGGGCCACTACTGCGAGCCGGATGGGTGTCTTGTTGATGGTCATTTGTCCTCCTTGGGGACTTGAGGAGAACGTAGATGACAACAGACCCGCTGACATCGGGGCGAACACGGGAATTGTGGAGGAGCAGGCACGGACCGCGGAATCCGTGCAAGTACTGAGGAGTCGGCAAGCCACTCGTGGGAGAATGGCGAGGTGGAACACCTCCGGATACGCCTTGTTTTGGCCATCGGCCTCGTCACAGGAGTGGTGGCGGCTGCCGGAACCGTCTGGATCGCAGCGGCCGAAGACGGGCTACCGGTCGCCGAGCTGGTTCGTGTCGAGACGCTAGCCGACGACCCCTCAGTTCTTGGCGATCACATGCGATGGAGCTTCCAGGCGCTGGGTCGACACCGGGCAGTCACCGAGGTGGACATCAGCGAGAGGTTCGGGCCGGCGCTGGCGGCGGCGGTGGACGCCGATGCTCTCAACGCGACGTTGGATGCCGTCTTCGAAGATATCGGGAGGGTGAGATTCGTCAGATACGCCAACCGCGGCCCAAACTTCGCTCTCGCCATCGGGGTTGGCGAATCGGGGTTCCCGTTGGAGCTCTTTATGGAGCGGGCTCCGGACGGACGGTTGAACCTATGGGTGATAACCGAGCGGCCGTCGCCACCGCGCCTTCCTGACTGGGAGTCGACCATGGTGCTCGTGGCAGGATGGCTCTTCATCGGGGTCAGCGTTGCGACATGGCGGTCGGGGTCGAGGCGGCATCCCTGGGTCGAGCTTCTTGGTGCCGGCGCGGTCCTTTCGACGGTCCTTGTTCTCAGTTCGTCATCGTGGGCATATACCTTCGGACGCGTCCTCCCGGCGGCAATGGTCCTCGTCGGCGCCTGGTTGCTGCTGCGTGCACATCGACACCCCCTGCGGGCCTGGGCGATAGGCGCCGCCGGGGCAGCTGTCGCCGCCGCCGCGGTTGCACCATTGACGCGGGATGCGGCCTTGATCGGTCATCCCGAGATGCTCTGGTCCATCGTCGACAACTCCGGCCTGTACTCGGTGCTTCTCGCTGGGTCAGCTGCCCTCACAGCTCTGTCGATGTTGCTCGTCGTCCTCGTCGCTGTCGGCCAGCTATCGAAAGCCAGCGGTTGGCTCCATGCTCCCATCTGGCTCGGCATAGTGGCGGCGTCAGTGTGGGCGATAGCTGCGACAGGCTCTTCATTCGATTACTCCTTGGGAGAGGGAACTTGGGCTGGGGGACCCCTGCGCGCCGCCGCTCTCGGCAGCGCCGGCCTCGTTCCTGTCGTGATAGGGCTTCGGCTGGTCACAGCGCGTTGGGACCGCCCCGAATTGGCCGGCCTAGTCGTCGACCTTGGCGCGGCGTCTGGCGGACTGCAGTCTGCAGTGGTGAAGGCGCTGGAGGACCCTTCGGTCCAAGTGCTCGTGTCCTTAGATGGAGAGCGGCTGCTTGGCGAGCACGGACAAGCCGTCGCCGAAGGCGAGCTACCCGCCGACCGGTCGCTGACAAGGATCAGATCGGGAGAGCGCCTCATCGGAGGGCTGGTGCACCACTCTGCGCTTGTCGACGATCCGGCTCGACTCTCTGCGGTGGTCGCCGCTATCGGCCTCGCCCTTGATGTCAACCGACTGAACGAGGAGGTGACGGCTCAGCTCGAGGAGGTGCAGGCCTCTCGAAGTCGCATCATCGAGGCGGGCGATGCCGCCCGCAGGCGCATCGAGCGCGACCTACACGACGGTGCCCAGCAGCGCCTGGTGGCGTTGGGGATGGACCTGCAACGCGCCAAACGGCAGGCCGAGTCGAAGGGCGAGGGAGAGCTGGCCGCCATGCTGGATTCGGCGACGAGCGACGTTCGCCGTGCCATCGAAGAGATTCGCTCGGTGTCGCGTGGTTCCCTCCCATCTCTGTTGGCGGAACGAGGGCTCGGCGCCGCTGTCGAAGCCCTTGCCGAGCTGTCGCCGATACCGGTTCGAACCGAGGTCGCCTCAGATGGGCTGCCGGCGGCCCTGGAGAAGACGGCCTACTACGTCGTTGCTGAAGGCCTGACCAACGTTGCGAAGCATGCGCAAGCGTCCGAGGCCTCGGTATCGATTCACCAGGATGAAGGTTCGCTGTGGGTCGTCGTCGCCGACGACGGCGCCGGTGGCGCCTCCCTTGCGCCCGGTTCCGGCCTGCAGGGTCTGGAGGATCGGGTCGTCGCCACAGGTGGCGGCCTCAGCGTCCACAGTGGCCCAGAGGGAACGACGCTCACGGCGGTGATCCCATGCGAGTGATCATCGTCGACGACTCCGCCCTCATCAGGGACGGTCTCGCCAATGTGCTCTCCGATGGCGGTGTCGAGGTCGCCGCGACCTTTCCCGACGCCGGCGGCGTACTCGAGGCCGTTCAACAGTTGCAGCCTGACGTCTTGGTGGTCGACATCCGAATGCCTCCGAACTTCGAGACCGAGGGCCTGGAACTGGCGCTCGAGGTGCGGCGCCAGATCGATGGCATCGGCATCCTCGTTCTGTCGCAGCACATCGAGACCCGCTACGCAGTCGAGCTCATCGCCGAGGGTGCCTCAGGAGTCGGGTATCTACTCAAGGACCGCGTCACCAACATCGACGGCTTCCTCGACGCCTTGAACCGGGTGGCGTCTGGGGGGAGCGCTATCGATCCGACGGTGGTGAGCAGGCTCATCGGGCAGCCGGGAAAGAGGGGGGTGCTCGACCGGCTTACGGCGCGGGAGCAGGAAGTGTTGGCTCTGATGGCGGAGGGGCACTCGAACGGCGCAATCGCCGATCGGCTGATCGTGAACCAGCGCACAGCCGAGACCCACGTCAGCAACATACTGATGAAGCTGGACCTGCCGCCCGACGCTGCGGTCGATAGGCGCGTCAGCGCGGTTGTCATGTGGCTCCGCAGTCACGAAGGCGCCAACCCGCTCGGGGACGTGGACGAGTAGCCCCGAGGGCGTCGCCACCTGCGATTTGCTGGCTGCGTCTGCGGGCGGTCGCTCGCAGCCTCTACCCTCCTCTGCTGGATGCCGCGGGCCAGGGACCCGCGCTGGGAACGGTGCACCGTTCCGTCGCGCTGTATGCCGAGAGCCAGATAACCGGCCATGGCTCTTTCTCCTGTTTGCTAGCGCCCAGCAAACGCGAAGGCGGAAGGAGGAGGGCGCGAGCGGTGTTTTGGGGTCAGCCCAAGGCCGGTTTTGGCAGCCACCGGTCGTCGGAATACATCACAGGATCGACCGGGATATGGCAACAATCGGACTCATAACCCGAAGGTCGCGGGTCGAAATCCCGCCCCCGCTGCGGAATCAAGTATGCCCGGCCAAAGGCCGGGCATACTTGACTATGGGGTGTTCTCCGAGTCGGATTATGGGGTGTTCTCCTAGTCGGCCAGCGCCGCCCCGGCTTCGATCGACTCCAGGTTCTTGTCGGCGAAGGGTTTGTCCTCGGCTGCTCGGCGGAGGGCGTCGACCGGGAACAGCCCGAGACGCGACGTGACCACAGTCAGCATGACCAGGGGGAGTTGCGCATTGACCACGCGGGTCGGGCTCATCTTGGGGTCGATCACTTCCAGTCGCGCCTTGGTGGCGACGTCGGCGAACTCCGGAACGGTGAACACGACCCCCGACTGGGGCATCTGATCCAACAGGGGCTGCGCCTTGCGTAGACCATCGTCCGATAGCAGCACCAGTGCGTCGGGGAGGCCGCCGCTGTCGACCGGCGCCTGTTCGGGACTGAGGACGAGTTTCGACAGGCTGTGCCCGGTCTTGACCGTCACCGGGTAGTCGTCGCGTTGGCTGGCCCACAGGCCGGAGCGGATGGCAGCCTCGCCGAAGAGGCGAGCCGCCGATCGCACCTTGGCTCCGGCGGAGCCGGCCACGGTTATCGCCAGATCCTTCGTCAATGCAGCTTCGAACGTGGTGTCTATGGGGACGGGTGCGGCTCGTGCGCCACTTGCCGTCGCCGCGGCGTGGTACGCCTCGGCGTATTCGGTTACCTCACGCCGATGCAGAATGCCGCTGTCGAAGCCGAGTTGTTCCATGGTCGCGTCGAGCGCCTTGCGTCCGAACTTGTTGGCCGGCATGAAGTAGGCGCTGCACAGTTCCCAGATGTCCAACAACGCGAAGCCCGGCTGGGTGATGGCCTCCCGAATCCGCTCGGAGAGCTGTTTATCGAAGCTGGTGCCGCGGTAGACGTAGCTCGCCCCGTTGACCCCAACGGTGCCACAGATGTCAAGAGGGTGCTCCAGGTTGCCCCCCGGGGTGGTGGACGTCACCGCCCCCTGCGGGGTGGTAGTCGAGTGCTGGCCGCCCGTCATCCCGAAGTTGAGGTTGTTGAAGACGAGCACAGTGATGCCGACGTTGCGACGGGCTGCATTGATGAGGTGGGCGCCTCCGATTCCGGTCCCACCGTCACCCATTATCACGATCACCGTGAGCTCGGGCCTGGCCAGCTTTATGCCGCTGGCGTAGGTGATGCTGCGGCCGTGCAAGCCGTGGAAGGCGCTCGTGGTGAAGTATTGATCGGACAACCCGGCGCACCCGATGTCGCTCACGATGACAACCTCGGCCGGGTCGAGCGACAGGTCCGATAGGGCCGTGTTGAGCTCGTCGAGGATGCTGCCATGGCCGCACCCGGGGCAGAAGGGATAGGGGGTGTCGTTGCGATACCCGCTCAGTGGGGTGATGGTCGTATCGGTCATGCCATCGCCTCGAGGATCTCGGCGGGGCCGACCATCTCCCCATCGACTCGATTGACACCGACTACCTGACGGCCGGCCGCCACCCGTTCGATCTCTCGTCGGTAGAGGCCGAGGTTGAGTTCGGGTACGACCACCCGATCCACGTCGACCAGGGCTTCATCGATCGCGTTGTGTGGCACGGGCCACAGGCTGTGCACTACCAAGCCGGACACCTTGTCTCCCGCCGCTCGAGCCCGGGTCACCGCTGCCCGCACCGGTGCACCGGTGGCCCCATACCCGAGGATCAGGGTCGAAGCGCCGGGTTGGGGGTCGGCATCGACCAGTTCGATCTCGTCGCGGTGCAGCTCGATCTTGTCTGCGAGGTGGCGATTGAGAGCTTCGATGGTCGAGGTGTGCTTTGTGATGTAACCGTCTTCGTTATGTGTTGAGCCGGTGAAGCGGACCGTGTGTTCGCCACCGAACTCGTGGAGCGGGAACACTTCGTCGGGAGGGTCGTATCGGTAGGGCGAGCCGACCGTGGTGGTCTCCCTGGGGCGCACCTCGATCTCGGGGTACGACGAGAGTTCCACCGTGGTCAAGGTGGTCGCAAGATCCTTGTCTGTGAGCAGGAAAACCGGACAGCGGAAGCGCTCCGCCAGGTCGAAGGCCTTGGCGGTGAGCCAGTAGGCCTCGGTCACGGTGGAGGGGGCAAGGGCGATGATCGGGTAGCCGCCCCCGGTGCCCCAGCGGACGAACTGGACGTCGCCCTGGGAGACGGTGGTGGCACCACCCGTCGAAGGGCCAAGGCGCTGCACGTCGACGATGACCAACGGAACCTCGCCCATGATGGCGAGGCCGATGTTCTCGCTGTAGAGGCTGATGCCGGGGCCGCTGGTAGCGGTCATGGCGCGGGCGCCCGACAGGGCGGCGCCGATGCACATGCCGATAGAGGCGATCTCGTCCTCTCCCTGGATCGCCACTCCGCCCGTCTTGGGCAGTTCTCGCATCATCGACATCAGGATCTGTGACGCCGGGGTTATCGGGTAGCCGGCGAAGAACGTGCACCCGGCGTCGAGGGCACCGCGAACGATGGCGGTGGATCCGTCGATGTACTCGCGCATCTGCTCTCCCCGGCTGTCCAGCACTCAACGTTGCGGCGACGGCGGTGCGGACGTAGGGCCAAAGGACACAATCGCGGGACCTGATCTTGGCCGACAGTGACCGCCGGGGCGGAAGCAGGGGAGAGCAGATGGCTGGCAGGTAGCCGCCAAGCGCCTGCCGCCCGAGGGTTTCACCGTTCGGCAGCGCTCGCTGATCGGTCGAGAGGTACGACGATGTTTGCTGTCGACTTCAGTGGGCTCCCTGAGGGGCGAATGCGTTAGGAATCTAACCGGCTCGCCCAACCGCGGGATCGGCCCCTCAGGCCTCATGGCGCAAGAACATCCCGAGGACGATGCTGCCAAGGCGGCGCATTATTGCCTGCGGACGCTCCTCTTCTTCATCGTCGATGACGAGATGTAGGAACGTCGCCCGCAGCCGCCAGGCCAGCACTCCATCGGTGAGCACCTGGTCGCCGACCACCACTACCGGCGCACGACTTCCTCGCAGCCCCAGCCGCCGCCGGGTTGTAAACGGCTTGTTGCCACGGCTCACCATCCGGCCCACCTGGCGCTGCGGGCCATTCGTCAACGCGATGACCCGGGCAACATTGGGGCTGGCCTCGAAGCGGTCAATGGCCGTGTTCACGAGCACCCCGAATTCCTCGAGCGAGGCGCCTTGTGGTGCCACGGTGTTGTCAACGTCGAAGATGA
>JAOTWH010000044.1 GCA_029863035.1 Acidimicrobiia bacterium
CACCCTCGAGGGTGGGCTGACGGGGGACGAGTCCTTTGTCGGACCCGCGTTCAAGAACCCCGGCGAACCTCTCAGGGCTTCTCATGCCGTGCCGCACGTCGGTGCTCAAAGCGTGGAGCGCGGCCATTCGAAGCGGGGCCGCAGCTTCGGCATCGCGCACAACGCGACGCAGATGCGCCTCCACCTCCAGGGCGGTAGCCATGCGTTCGGAAAGCTGGGGCGACGACAAAGCTTCGTCAGCCGTGGAGGTACCGGCCACGCGTGCTATGAACCTCGAAGGCCGGGCCTGGTGCTCCTCGACACCGGCCGTGGTGGCGGTCCAGATGACGCGCGTCCGGGCGCGACACATCGCGGTGTAAGCCAGTCGCATCTCCTCTTGAAGCCGGAACAGCCCGTACTCACGGAGGTCCTGGGGCTGACTGGGGGACAGCAGCCGCGAGGACAGCAGGGAATCCCTTGGACGCAGGTCGGGGAAGACGCCCTCTACCGCGGCCGCGATGAATACCACGTCCCACTCCAGGCCTTTCGCCTGGTGCAGGGTGGTGAGCGTGAGGCGGTCGCGGTCGCCGGAGAACGCCAGCAGTGGGGTTGCCTCGAATTCCTCGCTCTCGACCAACATGAGGTATTGCGCAAGAGTTGCCAGCGGATCCCGTTCACGGAGCCGATCAAGAACCTGAGAGAACGAGCTCCAAGCTTGTCGATCTCCGGTGCGGGCGGGTTCGGTAACGAGGTTCTCGAGCTGGGGCAGGGCCGACCACAGCTCCCAGAAGCCATCGGCTGCGGCCATCTCGGTGGCCCAGCGTGGGTTCTCGATCAGCTTGGCGAGTGGAGCGGCACGCTCCTCCAGTGCACCCAGGGCATCGGCCCAACTGCTTTCCGATCGTATGCGCTCCCTTTGCATTTCTCGGTAGCTGCCGAGATTGAGACGGAACAGCGGCCCAAGCAGGATTCGCTGCATGGCGCGATCTCGCTCGATGGGCTCGTCCGTTGCGGCGATGACAACGTCGAGAATGAGCCGCACCGCGCCATGATCGGCGAGGCGCGTGTCGGGAACATCATGGTCGATGCGCCGACGTTCTAGGGCCCGTGATAGTTCGACCAGCAGATGGCGTTTGGAGCGAACCAGCACAGCCATGCGCGAATAAGGGATTCCCTCCAACAGCCGAATACGTTCGGCTTCTGCCGCTATCCACTCCGCTTCGGCAGCCGCCTGACTGAAGCCATAGGTCTCGACCGTGCCGGTCCCTGGCGCGGAGATGACCGGTCCCGCTGCGCCGGGCAGCTCTCCGCCGGCGGTGACCCTGACGGCCGCTTCGAGTATTGCCTGGGGGACGCGAAACGATGTCGTCAGCACGATGCGCTGGGCTGGCTTGCCTTCTTTGTCCGGGAAGCGATCTGGGAAGTCGGCGATGTTTCTCAGCTCGGCGCCGCGGAAGCTGTAGATAGATTGGTACGGATCTCCCGCCACAGTCAGGTTGCGGTGGGGTCGATAGAGCCCTGCCAACATCTCGGCTTGAGCGACGGTGGTGTCCTGATATTCGTCCACCAGGATGTGGCTGAACTGCCCTGCTGTTCGCTCAGCGACGTCGTCATCAGCCAACAACTCCACGGCGGAGGATTGGAGCCTTCCGTAGTCGATGCGACGGATGCTCTCGAGCTCAGCGCGGTACTGCCGGAGGAACTCGGGTAACGCCTTCCAATCGTCGCGCCCACTGGCCCTTTCCTCGACGTCACCCGGGCTTAGCAACTGCTCCTCGGCGCGCAAGATGAAGTCGGTTACCTCGATGGCCAAGGTGTGAGAGCCGAGCATGGGGCGGAACATCGCAGGCCAGCGGGCGGCGTCGTCGGCCGCCAGCAATCGGCGTACCAGGGCTACCTGTTCGGGGCCGGTGAGGAGCGAAGGCATCTCTTTCCAACCGTTGACCTCGAGACCATGGGTTTCGAGCAGCCGATAGGCGAACGAATGGAACGTCGACGCCGATACGAGTGTGAATGATCTGTTCAGCGCCGACTCGACTCGGGTTCGCAGATCTGCCGCTCCCCGCCGCGAGAAACTCAGGATCAGCAGATCCTCCGGCGCGACCTCACGCTGGTCGATGAGGTGCAAGGCGCGTCGCACTAAGAACTCGGTCTTGCCTGCTCCCGGGCCCGCCACCACGACCTGAGGCCCGTCGGCAGCCTCGATCGCCTCGTCCCATTGGTTGGGATCGATCCTCCACTCCACCCGGGCAACGCTATCGAACACCTGCGACAGAAATGGTTCCCTGCCACCGGGGATGCCAGTACATTGCGCCGGTTCGCCAGCAAGGATCCGTGATGGCTCTCGAAGTGTCCGAGGCCGAGCTGCTTGAGTGGGAGTCGCCTCTCTTTCGGGAGGCAGCCATGACTTTCGATCGAGTGGCCGAGGTCATGGACCTCGACCCCAATCTGCGGGAGCGCCTCAGAACTCCTCAGCGAGCCCTGGTGGTGACGTTTCCATTCCGGCGCGACGAGTACTCCGAGGTCGACACCCTCTACGGTTACCGGGTCCAACATGTTCTGACGATGGGGCCCACCAAGGGTGGCATCCGCTTCGCCAGCGACGTGAACCTGGGAGAGGTGGCCGCCCTGGCCATGCTCATGACATGGAAGTGTGCAATCGTCGGCCTGCCGTTCGGCGGCGCCAAAGGGGGAGTGAGGGTCGACCCGGCCGCTCTGTCGCGCGCCGAGAAGCAGCGGGTTACCAGGCGATACACCATGGAGATGATCAACTTCATAGGCCCCGACAAGGACATCCCCGCTCCCGACATGGGTACCGATGAGCAAGTGATGGCGTGGATGATGGACACGTACTCCAGCCACGTTGGTCACTCCGAGCCAGCGGTAGTAACCGGTAAACCGCCCGAGCTCGGTGGATCCATAGCGCGACGTGAGGCAACGGGAAGGGGATTGCTCAGCCTGCTCCCGTTGGTGGGCGCGCATGTGGGCATGGGGGTCGAGGGCGCCAGAGTTGTGGTACACGGCTTCGGCAATGTTGGCAAATACGCCGCGTTGGCAGCCCAACAACTTGGCTGCAAGGTGGTGGCCGTTTCCGATGTCTCTGGTGGCATCTACAACGACAAGGGGCTCGAGGTGGAAGAGCTCATTAAGTACGCCACCGATAACGGGGTGCTCGAAGGCTTCCAAGGTGTAGACAAGGTCAGCAACGAGGAGCTGTTCGAACTCGATTGCGACGTGCTGGTGCCTGCCGCGATCGGCGGTGTGATCACAAAGGCCAACGCCGACAACATCAAGGCTCGGGTCATCCTCGAGGGCGCCAACGGTCCAACCACCGGCGAGGCGGATGCCATCTTGAACGACAAGGGAACCTTCGTCCTGCCCGACGTGTTGGGCAACGCCGGAGGCGTGACCGTGTCGTATTTCGAGTGGGTGCAGGATCTCCAGAACTACTTCTGGTCGGAGGGCGAGATCGTGGGGCGCTTGCGCGAGATCATGAGCCGTGCCTTCTCCGAGGTGTTGGACATCGCCACCAGAGAGAACGTCGATATGCGCACTGCAGCCCTCATCAAGGGAGTGCAACGCGTTGCCAAGGCGAAGCTCGTCAGAGGTATCTACCCGTAGTGAGATCGTGGCCAACCTGGTTCCTGTGGGTGGCGGCGGTGTTCGGCGTCGCCTCCACCATGCGCAGCGCCCTTAGCGGGGGTCCGGACACGGGTGGCGCCTACGCCGCGGGCTGGTGGTTTGGCGTTCTGATCTGGGGTGCGCTCGGGGTGGTGTCCACCCTCGAGCTGATGCGGCGCCGTCGCCCAGACGCTCAAGACGAACAAGCCGACGCCGCTGACTAGCGGGGCCGACCGCTGATGCCAGTGTTTCTGGCTTCGATGTCTGCGGTTCTTTCCGGAACCGGGGATTTCCTTGGTGGCTTAGCCAGCCGTCACGGACGCGTCACCGCAGTCGTGGTGAGCTCACACCTGGTAGGCATCGCTACGACGTTCGTTCTCGCTCCCTTCGTTGGTGGGTCGCCCACCGGAGCAGACCTGGCTTGGGGTGCTGCCGCCGGGGCATCGGGTGGCCTGGCCATCTTGGCCCTTTACAACGGATTCTCCCGAGCGGCCGTGGCGATCGTTTCGCCCATCGCGGCCATCGGCGCCGGTGCTTGGCCGGTGGTATTCGACCTGGTGGACGGCGGTCGTCCGAGCGCGCTGCAGGGAGTGGGGCTGGCGGTGGGGTTCGTTGCGATCTGGCTGGTCGGAAGCGGTGAAGCTCAATCGGGGCCATCCTGGAAGTCGGCCGGTGTCGTCTTCGGCATGTTGGCCGGACTGGGTTTCGGTGGTCTGCTCATCTTGTTGAGCAGAGTGTCGGAGGATTCGGGTATCTGGGCGCTGGCTCCGGCACGCGCTGCCGGGGCAGTTGTTCTTATCGCGGTCGGCCTGGCAGCAGGGCACGAATTGCTCCCTCATCGTCGATCGCTGCTGCCTTTGGCCGGTGCCGGTGCGGCGACGATCGCCGGCAATGGCGCGTTCATCGTCGCTACTCACGACGGATCGTTGGCAGTGGTCTCGGTTGTCGCTGCCATGTTCCCGGCGGCGACGGTGGTTCTTGCGAGAGTCTTCTTCAGAGAGAGGCTGTCTCGCTCGAGGCTTATCGGGCTAGGCCTCGCCTTGGTTGCGGTGGCCTTGGTCGCTGCTGGCTAGCGCGGCACTTATACCTTGGCTGCCGCTACTGCAGGCTCGGGTTGTGCCGCCGGCTCCTCTGCCCAAGCGGGGCAGATGTCCTTGAACGAACACCAGTCGCACAGCTTGGAGGTTCGGGCAGGGAAGCGCTCTTCACTCAGCGCCCGGTTGATGGCAGCCCACAGCGCCGTGAGCTGGCGGTGCATGGCGTCGAGCTGCTGATCGTTGACCGCCAGCGAGTAGATGGTGGGACCGTTCAGGTACAGCAAGCGCAGTTCGGCCGGAGTGCGTCCCAAGCGCTGGCGGATCAGCAGTGCGTAGATCTTCATGGCGAAGAACGCCGGCATGGCGTACCGCTCCGGCGGGGCCTTGCCCGTCTTGTAATCGACGATGACCAACTCTCCTGCCTCGTTCTCCTCCATCCGGTCGAGGATCCCCCTAATCGCTATGTCGTCGAGCTCCTCGGTCATGTCGAGTTCCCGATCGAGCGGATCGAACGAGGACGGATCCTCGATCAAGAAGTAATTGGCCAGCAGTTCAAGGCTCTCGATGCCCCACGCTCGCTCATCTTCGACAGATGAGAACAGGTCGGGGTACTCCTCGTCGCGCACTTCGACCCAGGCAGCTCGGAACAGGTCGTACAACGCCTCGGGAGTGCGCTCGGGAGCGCTCAGATCGAACAAGCGCTGCAGTGCCAGGTGGGCAGTTGTACCGCGCGCCTGATAGATGGTCGACGGCTCGGGGAGCCTGTCGATGGCACGGTACTTGAAGAGCTGCGGGCAGAGCTTGAAGTCGCTCGCTCGGCTGGGGGAGAGGTTGACCAGTGGCTCCATCGCCTCAACTATACGGATAGCTAGTGACACGCGTGTAGTTCACGGCGCCAAGGCGCGAAAACTATCCGTGGATCCAGCTTGACGCGCGGTTAGCGAGCCCCTACCTTTGCGCTCCTTCATGGATCGCAAGATTTGTGAAGGACGGTCTTGCCGGGTACCTCGCAAGAGGACGGCCAAGAGGGTCTTCGGACTCACTCGGACGAACCAGCAAGACCACGCCCGAAGGGCTTCACGGCCTGGAGGGATCGGAGTAGCGGGCAACCGTTACTTCGACTGGAAGTCCCGAGAGGGCTGAGGCTTCGGCCAAGGCTCCCTCGGGGCTTCCTTAATTGTGGGCTGTACACATTTGCTTGTCGGGTCGGCCTCGTGCGGGGCGTCCCTCGTCGGAGGGCCGACGACAAGCTGCTGCCGCATCGTTCGGACGTGATTCACGGCTCGCACGAAGTGCTCGCCCGTTGCCAACCACGTCACCGCGTCTGCGCGACTCCTCTAGCAGCTAGGTGTAACGCGGTCCACCGGCTGCGACTGGATCGGAAAGAATCGATTGCATGGGGCGCAGGTCGTGGCCTGCACCGGTGTCACGGGCACCCGAGCGCTTCAGACCTTCTCGAACACCATCGCACGCCAGATGAAGTCCTGATCGTCGAAGGCCACCTTGAAGCCTTGCTTAGCTGCGGCGGCGACGATCTCATCGTTGGAGTGGACGTACGCCTGGAAGTCCACTTTGCGAAACCGAAGCCACCCGTTGCCGAATCCGATGACGAAGCGGGCCGCCCGGCGGTCGCGCGGGAAGCTGGCCGCCAAGAAGCGCTTACTCCGCCCGGAGGCTGCCGCCATCAGCTTCTCCATGAACGCATAGCAGCAGACCACTCGATTCATCACCACGGTGTCGGCCGGCTCGAACTCCTCTGCTCGCTCTGCGAAGTCCATGACGTTGCGTTCGACCCTGTCCGCCAACCCCTCCTCAGCTAGGAGCTGATTGGCAACGTTGTCGTAACCACTGGAGATTTCGACGTTGACTGCGCTGGCCGCTCCAGCCTTGAGGAGCTCGATGTGTGCGGCGCCGATGCCGCCGCCGACCTCCAACACGGTTCGACCGGCGATGCCGCGTTGGGTGAGGTAGGACACCATGCGGCGGGCCATGTCGTCGAGTCCCTTCTTGCGGTACTGCTTCAGCTTGCGGCGCGCCTCCTTCTGATTGAAGAAGTGTCGATACCCCGAGGGTGAGCAGCAGTCGGACATGGATCAGAGGTTAGGAAGAACCGAGCTATGCCGCGCGAAAACAAAACTTGAGACGCGAAAACTAAGTACCTGTTTCGCTTGACGGTCGGAGGTCGTTGGTTTAACTTCACATCGTCGTCGAAGGGGAAACCCGGAGACGACCCCCCGAGGGGCTCGCAAGGGCCAACCGGGGGCGGTTCGGTCCTAACTCTCGCAAGGGAGACGGACGGAGGCTTCGGCCCCCAGTCGCAGACCGAACGCTTGGAGGATTCGCAAGGGTTCTTCAAGGGGCTTCGCCGGGTTGTGACCCGAAAGGGTTCGCCGGCCAGCAGGGCTCTAGGGCTCGACTGGCTGCAAAACGACGAAGCCACGCTCAAAGGGTTTCGGCCCTGAGAGATCGAAGTAGCGGGCAACCGTTACTTCGACTGGAGAGTCCCGAGAGGGCTAAGGTTTCGGCCAAGGCTCCCTCGGGGCTTTCCTTATTTCTGGCTTGTCGGGTCGGCCTCGTGTCGCGCGATTCTTGCCGGAGGGCCGACGCCAAGCGGCTGCCGCCTCGTTTCTTGTGATCCAAGGCTCGCACGAAGTGCTCGCCTAGAACCAACCACGTTTCCGCGCAGAAGCGTCTCTGGCTGACAACTGACTTCTGTCTGCATTTGATTGTCGAGTCGGCCTCGTGTTGCAGCGGGCTCCGTTGGAAGGCCGACGACAAGCAAGCTGCCGCGATCGATAGACCTAAGTCGTGGCTCGGCCGTCGGCCTCGCCTGTCACCAACCACGATTCCGCGTCGGAGCTCATCTCCCAGTCGCCAAAACTTCTGTCTGCTCGGGCGCAGCCCTCGCCTGTCACCAACCACGTTTCCGGGAGCGCCTCTGGCTGACAACTGGTTACTGACAGCTGACCACTGACCAATGACGACCGGCTTCCGCGCCGACACGTCTGGCAGCTAGCTTTACGTTTATGGCTTATCCCCGTCGCTTGCTGTCTGAAGGTGAAGATGTCATCAAGGAGTTCCGTCCCCATTGGCGGATGCTTGCCATACCGCTCGGCTGGACGATCCTGGCCATCGCTGTTGTCGCGGCGATATGGATGTTCACCGACGGGTTGGTCGGTTGGATTCTCACGGCCATCGTCACGGCCTTGTGGCTCAAGGTGGGTCTCTGGTCGGTCGTCAATTGGTTCTTCACCCTTTACATAATCACCAACGAACGATTGATCACACGGCGTGGCGTGATCTCGCGCTCTGGCCTCGAGATTCCGCTCGAGAACATCAACGACATCAAGTTCAGTCAGAACGTGCTCGAGCGCGTTCTGCGCTCCGGCGATCTCCTGATCGAGTCGGCAGGAGAAATGGGCCAGAGCAGATTCTCAGACATCCCAGAGCCCGAGGACTTTCAAGCCCTCATCTATCGGGTACGTGAGGAGCGGGCCGCCCAGCTGTCTGGCGGGGGCGGGCCGCCCGACGCCACCACCAAACTTGAGCGCTTGGCTCGGTTGCATCGTGAGGGTGCGCTGACCGATGAGGAGTTCGAGGCCAAGAAGCAAGAGCTGCTCGGCGAGATCTAGGTGGTCGACACCCCGGCATTGCAGGAGCTGAACGGCTCCGAGCTCGAATTCGAGGTCGTCACATATTCACGGGCCAATTCGGTTGAGGAAGGGGCGGCCAAGCAAGCCATCGCGCCGAGCGCCTTGATCAAGACCCTGGTAATAAGGCGGGGCGAGGGTGATTACGTATTCGTGCTGGTGCCGGGAGATCGCGAGATGGACTGGCCCAAGTTGCGGGGACATCTCGGGGTGACGCGCATCTCGATGCCAGACGCCGCTGAAGCATTCGAAGCCAGCGGTTACGAGCGGGGAACCATTACCCCTTTCGGTGCCAAGACTCGCTGGCCCGTTCTTGCCGACTCCTCGATGACAGGGACGGTGTCGATCGGCGGTGGAGCCCATGGGGTAGCCATCCACCTCGACAGCACCGCGTTGCTGGCGTACCTGGATGCCGAAACGGCAGACATCACCTCGTTATGAAGACCGTCCTCACACTGCATCAGAACTGGTTCTGGGTTGCGACTGTCAGCACCGGAGGGGTTGGGTTATGGGGGCTGGCTCTCGCCTCTCTGAAGCGAACGCCCGGTCGAGTGTTCGCGGTCGGCCGAGCTCTAGCGATCGGGGCGATGCTGGTACAGGTCGGTCTGGGGCTCACGTTGTACGCCCAGGACCTGAGGCCGGACTCGTTTCACATCTTCTATGGCTTCGTGATCGTGTTCACCTTTTCGTTCGCCTACATATATCGGCCACAACTTGCGAAACGACCCGCGCTGTCGTACGGCCTGTTGCTGCTCTTCGTGATGGGCCTGGGTCTGCGGGCGTGGTCGAACGTTGCGTAGCATGCGCCGGCGAGCCAACTAGGAGTCGCCGTGTTGCTTGACGGCAAGAAGATCGTGGTCACCGGGGTTCTGACCGACGATTCCATCGCGTGGCACACCGCCCGGGTCGCCCAGGAGCAGGGGGCAGAGCTGGTGTTAACAGGCTTCGGCCGCGGTCTGAGCCTCACTACACGATCTGCGAAACGACTGCCCACCGAGGCGCCCGTGCTCGAGCTCGATATCAACGATCCGGAACAGGTGCAGGCTCTCACTGACGATCTCAAGAAGCGTTGGGGGCGGGTCGACGGGGCTCTGCATGCCATCGCTTTCGCCCCCGAGGACGCGCTCGGCGGGAGGTTCCTCGAAACGCCGGCGGAAAGTGCCAGCACCGCCTTCCTTACGTCCGCCTTCTCCTTCAAGACGCTCGCGGTGGCGCTGTTGCCGCTCATGACCGAGGGTGGGTCGCTGGTAACGCTCGATTTCGATAACCGCCAGGCCTGGCCGGCCTATGACTGGATGGGTGTTGCCAAGTCGGCGCTGCAGTCTGTGACCAGGTACTTGGCACGGGACCTTGGCTCTTCAGGCATTCGGGTGAATGCGATCTCGGCCGGGCCACTAACAACGGTTGCCGCCAAATCGATCCCCGGGTTCGAACGGTTCGAGGAAGAGTGGACCAAGAGAGCACCCCTGGGATGGGACGGCACCGATCCCGATCCGGTAGCCCGCATGGCAGCCGTGCTTCTCAGCGATTGGACCCCGAAGACGACGGGCGAGATAGTCCACGTCGACGGTGGGTTCCACGCCATCGCGGTCGCGCCAGAGGCGTAACTCTCTCTAAGCGCTTTCGGCTGTGGGGAGGCGAATCACCGGAGCGGTGATGGGTAGCGACACAGTGAAGGTGGCGCCGCCTCCGACGGTCGGCTCGTACCAGACCCGTCCGCCCATGGTCTCTGCCAAGCCGCGCACGATGGAAAGTCCAAGCCCGGTGCCGGTTGCGGCCCGTGTTTCGTGAGGTCCGGCCTGGGTGAAGCGGTTGAAGATATGGTCGTTGAGCTCATATGGGATACCGGGACCGTGGTCCACCACCGAGATCCATACCTCACGCCCTGCCACTCGGCATATGCACTCGACCGGGCTTCCCTGGGCATATTTGAGAGCGTTCTCGATGAGGTTGGTAACGATGCGCCGTAGATGTTCGGGGTCGGTCTCGACCGCTGGCAGTTCCGGAGCAAGGTCAAGCGTGACTACTGCCGCTGCCTGAGGAACGAGGTTGACCACTTCCCTGATGTATGAGTAGAGCTCTATCGATTCGGGCCTCAACGGCATCGAGCGGTTGTCTAGGCGCGACACTGTGAGAAGGTCCTCGATGAGCCGCTTGAGTCGATCCGCCTGGCGGCGCGCCGAGTTGAGGAGCTCTTGGGCTCCTGGCTCCGTTGGGGCCAACTGCGGTCTGGCCAGCGTGGCGAGCGAGCCGATGATGGAGGTGAGCGGGGTCCTCAGTTCGTGGCTCACCACGGACACGAAGTCGGTCTTGAGTCGTGCGACCTCGGCCATCTGAACGCTGGTCTGTTGCACTTCTTCGTAACGAGTGAGGTGTTCGAGGATCAGAGCCGCCGGGGCGGCGAGCGACTCGAGCACAGACAGATCCTCTGCCGTGATCTCATCCTCCTTGTCCGTGACCAGGAGCACCCCCATCGCATGGCCTTCGATCTGCAGGGGAACTGCGGCTACCCGCGTGGCGTCGAGGTCGATCAGGAGTTGGTCACGCGATGAACTCGCCAGCTCGTTGACAAACGAACCTTCGCCGCCAACGAAGACCTTCTGCGCCAGCCCGGACTCGGTCAGCGGCAACATGTAGCCCTCAGCCCGTAGCGCCTGGCCCGCCACCCAGATAGGTGACATGACCTCGAGCGCTTGCTCGTCCTTGCGGTACAGAGCCACCAATCCAACGTTGGCCCCCACACTGTTGGCGACTCGGCCCACCAGCTCTGGCAGCACCTCGGCCAGGTTCTGGCCTGCGCCCATCGTGCGGCTCACGTCGTATACCTGCTCCAGGTTGCGCTGGCGGCGGTGCAATTCTTCTTGCTGGGCGCGGAACTCCCTTGCTTGGCGCTCGGAGAACCTGGCGTGTCGGTCTACCGACCAGGCAACCGCAAGTGCCAATACTCCCAAGCCAGCAAGCACTCCGCCCTCGATCCACACAATGGGTTCACTGAAGTCAACTTCGACAGCCCATGCTGCAACGAAATATCCGCCTACGGCCGAGAAGGCGAAAAGACCGATGGCCACCGACCCTGCCGCCAACAGCGCCCCCAGTAGAGCGACCGCCGCGAATGAAACGGAAAGGGGCGCACCCCGCACAACGGATGAAGCAACAAGGCCTGCCGAGATGGCCACGCCCCACCCCACCAGCAAAGCGTTGGCGCCGAGTCTGCGAACGTTGGTCCAGCGAGCCGCGCTCAAAGCAGCGATCAGCAAGCCAGCACCTATGGCCGGGTAGATCACCCTCGACTTCGTCCAGGCGTCGGCGTCTTGGATCTGGTAGGCGAGGCCTGCGAGTGAGATCCAGGAAACTGCGAGAAGAGCCCTGATCAACTGCAAGCGGCGCCCGGCGAAGGTGGGGACCGGCGTGAGGGCGTCGTCTACTTCCAGTGGGGCGTTATCCGTCACCGTTAACCTCTTGAGCCATGTCTCGTGTACTACTTGTTTTCGGTGGGAAATCGGCTGAGCATGAGGTTTCCTGCGTTTCCGGCGTTGCCATCATCAGAGCGCTCACCCAGTCTGGTCATGAAGTGATCCCAATCGGAATCGACAAAGCAGGCAACTGGCATCTCGCCGACCTAACTAAGGATCCGTTGGAGGCGAGTGGGCCTGATGTCACCTTCGGCATTCCCGGGGGCAAGATAAAGAGTGCGGAGGGCAAGGTCGACTTCGACGTAGTTTTCCCAGTTCTGCACGGGCCATTCGGGGAGGACGGCACGATCCAGGGGATGCTGGAGATGGCCGGCGTTGCCTACGTCGGTTCCGGGGTTCTTGCCTCCGCCGCAGGGATGGAAAAGGATGTCGCCAAAAGGCTCTTCACCGCCGCCGGCATTCCGATCACGCCCTATGAGGTGGTTCGCGCCCAAGAATGGAAGACGGATAGCTCTGCCGTCATCGAGATGCTGAACAGGTCGCTCGGCTCCGATGTGTTCGTGAAGCCGGTGGAGATGGGCTCGTCCATCGGAGTTAGCAGAGCAACCAATCCAACCGAGCTTTCTGCCGCGATCGAAGGGGCCTTTGAATTCGGTCAGAAGGTGATCGTCGAGGAGAGGATCAATGGCAGAGAGATAGAGATAGCGGTGCTCGAAGGCAACAGGGTGTCCGTCCCCGGCGAGATCGTGCTTGAGGTCGATTGGTACGACTACGAGGCCAAGTACGCCGACGATCGCTCGCAGTTCATCGCACCGGCCGCTCTGAGCGAAGAACAGACGGCCGAGGTGAGGCGATATGCCGTCATGGCGTTCTCCGCTCTCGAGTGCAAGGGCTTGGCGCGTGTCGACTTCCTGCTGGAAGAGGGTGGCCGCGGCTTCCTGATCAATGAGATCAACACCATGCCGGGATTCACTCCGATCTCGGGATTCCCCAAGATGTGGGAGGCTTCTGGCATGTCCTATACCGAGCTATGCGACGAGCTGGTAAAGCTCGCTGTCGCTCGCTAAGGCAGTAGTCGGCACGAGGCACGTCGGAAACGTGGTTGGCTCAAAGCGAGGCCGACGGCCGAGCTACGAATTTCCTCAGACGATCGCGGCAGCTGCTTGGAGAGCGGCCCATCAGCAATGGCCGAGAGCGACCTGCCGCTCTACGAGCGAGAGTTAGAGCTTGACGACTGGGCAGGTGAGGGTGCGGGTGATGCCCTCGATGCCTTGGATCTTGGCGACGACCAGCTTGCCGAGCGAGTCGACGTCGTCTGCCTGAGTGTGGATGATGGCGTCATAGGGCCCGGTTACCGCTTCAGCTGCGGTGACTCCGTCGATGTCGATGGCTGCTCCGGCGACCTGAGCCGCCTTGCCAACCTCGGTCTGAATCAAGATGTAGGCCTCGACCAATGTTCCTCCTCTGGGGGAAGTCGTGCGTGAATCGCGAGCTTACTGAACCATGGATTTGCTTGTCGGGTCGGCCTCGTGTTGCGTCTCCCTCGTCGCAGGGCCGACGACAAGCGGCTGCCGCATCGTCCGGATGTGATCCAAGGCTCGGGCGAAGCCCTCGCCCAGCACCAACCACGCTTCCGCGCCGGCGGGCCTCGGGCTAGTTGCTAGTGGCTAGCTCAATAGCCGTCGGATCCCAGGCGCAGGGCCCGGGCGAAGAGTTTGCCGTCGTCATCTTCCGTGTCGAACAAGATCCGTTGCCCTTGGCGCAGAGTCCTGAAAACGCTGCCGGCCAGCGAACCGGGGCGCAGGTAGACATCGCCTTCGCCGTCGTCACGCACCACCACGCCGATGCCGGTGACGGGGTCGTACACCTTGACGACGCCCTGCATTAGACCTTTTCGACCTTGCCGGCCTTGATGCAAGAGGTGCAGACACGGATGCGTCGGGAGTTGCTTCCGTGGCGAACGCGCACGCGCTGGATGTTGGGCAACCAGCGGCGGCTGGACCGCTTGTGCGAGAAGCTCACTTGCTTCCCAACCCACGGTTCCTTTCCGCATACTTCACAGCGAT
>JAOTWH010000222.1 GCA_029863035.1 Acidimicrobiia bacterium
ACCGAATGGAGGGCTGGCGATGAGCACTCGTATCTGCGCCGTTGCCGACGACGTGCTCTTCGACTTCGCCGAAGGTTTGGCAGTCGATCCAGTGATCGCATGGGAAGTCGAGGCGGCTGTCGATGAGCACGTTGCCGAGTGCGATGAGTGTCAGGCCTTCTTGGCCGAGGTTTGGCAGGGAACGTTGCACCATGACCTGTCGGAGCCGGTGGTCCGCATCCTCGAGATGGAGAGGCTTCTCATAGACATCGCCCGACTCGGCAGCGGTATCCTCGCTGAATTCGCCCGGGCTCTTCTCCGTTACGGACCGGGAGGGTCGGAGGAAGGCTGATACATGGCCATAGCAATAACGATCGCCTCCATCGTGGTCGGACTGGCACTGATCTGGCTGGTATGGAAAGCGATCAGCCGCCGGTTGCCGGATCAGCTAACCGACATTGTCGATCAGCTCTTCCCCGTGATCGGCATCGCCATAGTGGTAGTGGCGATCCTGGTGGCGATCGACCCAGATCAGGCAGAATCCTTGAAGGCTGGCGTCTTCTCCTCTATCCCCAAAGTGCTCGTTGCCGTCATCGTTGTGATCCTGGCTCGTTCTCTGGGAAGAATCGTCGGTGCCTTGGCCGAAACCGCTCTAGGCCGGGTGTCCCCTGCGATGGCGGCCCGGGGCCGCATCCTGCTGTCTTCGCTGATCCTGGCGGTGGGGGTGATCATCGCGTTGCAGCAGCTCGGCATCTCCACGGCCATCATCCTGATACTCGTGTCTGCGGTGGCTTTCGGCTTCGCGCTTGCCTCAGCTCTAGCTATTGGCTTGGGCGCCGTCCCGCTAGCTCGTCAGGTGGCGGCCGGTCGCCACGTCAAGGACCGTCACGAGGAAGGTCAGATGGTGCGGGTCGCGGGAGTCGAGGGAAGGCTGGCGTCGATCGGCTTGGCCACCACCCGAGTTGAGGAGATGGACGGCGGCTTCGTTGAGGTTCCCAACGATGAGTTCCTGAAAGGGAATGTGGCGATTCTCAGCTAGCTGCCCACCCGGTCCACCTATCGACGGTGATGGAGATGATCCGGCCCAGGGGCGGCTCAACTCGGTACTGGGGGTACTTCCGGGCCAGCAGCTCACGGGCCTTTGCCGCACTGACGTCGGGGACCGGTGCCGCCACACCATCGGCCCGTGCCCACCACAGCCGTGACCAGTCGGCCGAATACCCGTCGGCCACAGCGCTGACGCGGGGTTCCCTCTCGATGTTGATCAACCGCTGCAAGCGTTGTGATGACTTGGGTTTGCTATCGACAACCCAGTAGATGATGTCGTCGACCACCACGAAGGTGAAGGGGACGACGTGGGGGCCGCCATCGGGTCGAACCGATGCCAAATACGCATGGTCCGCCGCGCTGAACAGCTGGCGCGCTCTGGCCGATTCCACCTCAGGAAGTTGACCAGGCCGAGCCAGGGGGAAGGAGTCGGTCGGCGGCCGTTGGGCCCCATGACCCGGCTGGGTAGGGGTGGAGCTCGAGATCGGCGTCGAGCAGCGTCTCGTACAGCCGCCACGACTCCTCCACCTCGTCTGCTCGCACGAACAATGTCTGGTCGCCATTGATGACATCGGCCAGCAGCGTTTCGTAGGCGTCGGCGATGGCACCGAACTCCTCTTCGTATGTGAAGCTAAGTGGGATGGACTTGACGGCCGCTCGCTCGGTTGGATCTTTGACATCGATGGTGAGGGAAAAGCCCTCCTCGGGCTGGAGGGTCAAGCGCAAGACGTCTGGCCCGGCGTTGGGATTTTGACGCATCGATTTGAAGAACGAGACTGGTTCCGGCTTGTAGGTGACCGCGATCTCGGTGGTGCGCCGTGCCAGGCCCTTGCCGGTTCTGAGCAGGATGGGCACTCCCTGCCAGCGCCAGTTGTTGATGGCGATACGCAGCGCGGCATAAGTGGGAGTGTCCGAGTCAGCGTCGGTGTTCGGTTCGTCGCGGTATGCCTTCAGCGCCCTTCCGGCGGCTTCGCCTCCTTGGTACTGACCGAGCACGACGTCGTCGCTCGTGATCGGGGAGATCGACTGAAAAACCTTCACCTTCTCGTTGCGAACCGCTACTGGATCGAAGGCGGATGGCGCCTCCATGGCAGTCAGGGCCAAGAGCTGGGAAAGGTGGTTCTGCACCATGTCGCGTAGCACTCCAGCGGACTCGTAGTAGTTGCCGCGGCCTTCAACGCCGAGGCTCTCCGCCACGATGATCTCGACCTGGGCGATGCGGTCTCGATTCCACGACGACTCGAAGATCGTGTTGGCGAATCGGAAGACGAGCAGGTTCTGCACGGTCTCTTTTCCCAGGTAGTGATCGATGCGATACACCGACTCTTCGGGAAACCACTCGTGCACTGTTTGGTTGAGCTCAGTGGCTGAGGCGAGGTCTTTGCCGAACGGTTTCTCGACGACCAGCCTCGTCCAGCCTTCGCTCTCGTTGAGCCCGGCCTCGCCAAGATCCCGTATCTCGCCAGCGAACGCACCGGGAGGCAGAGCCAGGTAGAAGATGCGATTCCCGCTCAGCGCATGTTCGGCTTCTAGCTCCTCGACTCTGGTGGCCAGCGTGGCGGCGCCCTCTTCGATGCCCATCTGTTGGTAGTGGAGGCACTCGTTGCACCATCGAGCCACCTCGTCTTCGTTGAACCCGGCGTCGATGAGCGCTTCGCGCGCCATGGCGCGATACGCCTCGTCGTCGATGGCGGTGCGTGCCACAGCGAGCATCACAGACTGATCGATGTCTTTGCGCTGCATCAGGTGGTACAGAGCTGGGATCAGCTTGCGTCGGGTGAGGTCTCCGGTTGCACCGAGTACGACGAAGAGGTGACCCGGTTTCACGCCGAGTAGCTGCCGGCGGTGGTGTCGCCGCCGGTTCCGGTCCAGTTGGTATGGAAGAACTCGCCTCGCTCAGAATCAATCCGTTCGTATGTGTGGGCTCCGAAGTAGTCGCGCTGCGCCTGGATGAGGTTGGCCGGGAGTCGCGCGCTGCGGATCGCGTCGTAGAAGAAGAGAGCAGTGGCGTAGGCGGGTACCGGGATCCCGCTCTCGATCGCTCTGGTAATGGTGCGGCGCCAACCTGGCTGAGCCTTTTCGACGGCCTTGTGGAAGAACG